>CAZPPK010000057.1:0-17272 GCA_964588415.1 uncultured Lentimicrobiaceae bacterium | reverse complement strand
TTTAGTGGCACAATATCACCGGAATGGGTGGCACAAGTTCGAGCGGTTTATCCATCCGCCCCTTTTTGCATACAGGACAGTTGCATTTGATGGCGGTGTTAATCTGCTGCATAATCTGTTTCCAAACCGTATCTTGTTTTTCCCATGTCTGCCTGCCGTCTTCAATGGCTTCTGTCTTTTCCTGCTGCTGTTCTTGCATAAGATGTGCCTTAGCAATATTTGCCTGACGATGTACATTGGCAAATATCCCGTAATAGCGTACCTTGAAAAATCCTTTTGGTAACAAGTGAAGCAGAAACCTGCGAATAAATTCATTTCTCTCTAACTTTATTTTACGGAAGACACCCTTGTTTTTGTAATCTTTCATCGTAAAATACACTATTCCATCCTCCAGCTTTTCAATACGCTTATCGCTGATGCAAATGCGGAAGATATAACGGGAAAGGTATTCCAACACTTTTTGGGGATGAGCGAAAGGCTTTTGAATGTTAACAACCCATTCTCTCTCATACAGCGATTTTATAAATACCTTAAAAGTTTTTCTGCTTTTTAGCGATGCTGTTTTTCCTCTGAAAGAGAGTTCATGATTGTCGTATGAATTTTTCAGCAAATCCAGGAATTTACCCCTGAATTTGCTTGAGAGTACTTTGTAATGAATAAAGAAATCATTCTTCAACTTAACCAGTGGTCTGATTTTGGGGGAGTATTATACTAAAAAAGGGTACCTCTAAATGAAGCACCCTTAACTTTATACTAAATTATTATGTCTATTTCCAATAAAGGTCCTGTTCTCCTTTTTTAATACCGGTTTTAGTTTTCTCTAACCAGTAATCAGGGGTAACAATATTTGAGTCAGGGGTCTTTAACCTGAGCTCATAAACATACAGCGTCGTGTTAAATAAAATATCTGTTACGGCCACAGTATATAACCCTTCTTCTTCGTTGGCCAGTACTGTCTTCACTTCAAACCCATTATGGGTGAGAAGTTTTGTCAAAAAATTAATACGCTTTTTAGATGCGTTTTCTTCCACGACAGAACAACGGACTCCATCGATTTCCAGAATTGTATGCGTTCCTTTATTTAGTGCCATAATATCTTTTTATTAAAACAGCATTTTGCTGATGGTCATAATATAATCAAAAATACCGCTAGCAAATCCTACACCAATAATACCGAAGACACAAATTGCCAGGCTGATCCGCATAGCACCAGGACTTTTGAAGAAAGCAATAGGATTATCGTTCTTATCAATAAACATCGCCTTAACAACTCCCAAATAGTAGTAAAGAGAAACGGTTGCATTCAATACCGCGATCAAAACCAAAATGAAATACCCACTTTTGGCAGCAGCAGTAAACAGGAAGAATTTTCCGAAAAATCCTGCTACAGGTGGGATTCCTGCCAAAGAAAACAGTGACAGCATCATGATCAGGCTCAGTTTTGGATTGGTTGCATAAAGCCCCTTATAACCTGAAATGGTTTCTATTCCCGATGCATCGTAAATGGCGGTAGCTACTCCAAAAGCACCCAGGTTAGTGAAGACATAGATCAGTACAAAGTAAACCACCGTAGCCATTCCTAATGTTCCTGTTCCCATAATTCCAAGCAGAATGAAACCCGCTTGAGCAATGGACGAAAAAGCAAGGAAACGTTTAATATTATCCTGACGCAATGCAAAAAGGTTACCAATGGTCATGGTAAGAACAGCCAGTCCGTAAAGAACAATTTCCCATAAATCGGTAATATTTTTGAATACGGTAAACAACACGATGGTGAAAATAAAAGCAGCAGCGCCTTTTGAGACTACTGATAAATAAGCCGTAATACTCATTGGAGCTCCTTCGTAAACATCGGCTGTCCATAAATGGAACGGAACCAGGGAAATCTTGAAACCCATACCACTCACAAAGAATATAAATCCTAAGATCATCAAAGGAGAACTCGTCATATGTTTGGCAATATCTACGAAATAGATCGATCCTGTTGCCCCGTATATCATTGACAATCCAAAAAGTAAAATTCCTGAAGAGATGGAAGACAGCAAAATCAGTTTAACCCCTGCTTCTGCAGATTTACTTTTAAAGCGATCGTAAGCAGCCAAACCGGCTATCGGAATACTGGCTGTTTCCAGCCCGATAAAGAAGGTCAGGAAATCACCTGCCGAAATCATAAAGTCCATCCCGATCAGCGTAAAAAGAATCAGTGCAAAAAACTCGCCCATTTTTTCCACGTTTTCACTCTTTCTGAGATAGCCGCCAGCTTGGAAAAATATGATAAGAACTCCCAGGTTCAGAATATTTTTCATCAGATCGGTCAGTTTGCTTCCTTCAAATGCGCCCCCGAACAACGTTCCCGGAGCAGCCGGAATAAAACTAATCAGCGTCACCAAAGTAAAAACCACCAACGAAAAATTAATAACAGAGGCCTTTCTTTCATCGGATGTGAAAAGCTCCACTATCAGAATAACTACTGCAGTTATTATCAGCAGCAATTCGTGGCGTAAAAGATAAAGATATTGAAAGTCAATCATTGTATCGATGTTTTATATCTAATTTTTCTATCTGTTAACTGGTTTTAATGCAAAAACATTGTAATTCTTTCCATAATTGGGTGCAAACTTCCCATAATCGTATTGGAAAGCCACAAAGGCAAAATACCAATTCCAACAATGGCGACCAGAAGTGTAATGGTGCTTACACGTTCGTACCAGGTTGCATCAGAAAGTTTTGCATGCTCTTTATTTTTGATAGGACCTAACAACATGATTCCAACAACTCGCAGGATGTAAACAGCGGTCACAACAATGGATGACACAACCACAATAGTCGCAACTCTGTGGAAAAGATCTGAATGACTGAAAGCACCCACAAAGATGGTCATCTCAGCTACAAAACCGCTAAAGCCAGGCAAACCAAGTGAAGCAAAACCTGCGATGATATACATCACGCCAAGGAAAGGAATTACTTTTAGCAAACCACCCATTTCATTGATATTCCGGGTATGTGTACGGCCGTAAACCATGCCAATCAAAGCAAAGAAGAGTGCTGTCATCAAACCGTGAGAGATCATCTGCAAAATAGCACCGTCGATGGCTGTTGTGTTCATCATCAGTAAAGCAAACAGGATTAAACCCACGTGACTCACTGAAGAATATGCATTAATAAATTTAAGGTCTTTCTGCATGATGGCACCAAATGCACCGTAAACCACACTGATAGAAGTCAAAATGATAAATATCCAGGCCAACTGGTGTGCTGCCTGAGGCATCAAATAAATGGCAACACGAAAACATCCGTAAGCTCCAAGTTTCATCAATACTCCAGCGTGCAACATAGAAACAGCAGTTGGTGCAGAAGCATGACCATCAGGAGACCATGTGTGCAACGGAAACAAAGCTCCTAAAACCCCAAAGCCTATAAAAGTTAAAGGGAAAAAGAACCTTTGTGCTGCAATAGGAATATGAACTTTGGAGATCGCAATTATATTAAAAGTATATTGACCACCCTGAGGAGCAGAATTAAAGTATATTCCAAGAAGTCCTACCACCAGCAAAGCAGAACCTGCCATCAGCATAATGGTAAGTTTCATAGCTGATCTTTCTTTCGGACCGGTACCCCAGATACCAATCAACAGGTACATAGGAATCACTGCCAGCTCATAGAACAATAGCATAGTAAACAGGTCGATGGAAATGAAAAAACCAAAAACTCCGGTTGCGAGAATGATCAGGGAAATGAAAAACTCCCGGGGGAGGTATTCCATCTTCCAGGAAGCAAAAATTCCAGCAAATACGACGATTCCCGTAAGGGCGATCATAGCCACTGCAATACCGTCAACACCCACTGTATAATGAATATTCAGAGGTGCAAACCAAGTATAATCGGCCATAAAAATCATATTATGCAAATTGCCTGCTCCCTGAACTGAAAGGTAGTAGAATACCAAATAAATAGCAAGCATCAGCTGTATTCCCATTCCGATGGCGGAAACAATTCTGGAACCCTTAAGGTCTTTGGTAAATAAGATTCCAATTACCGTTAAAACAGGGACTGCAACAAATAAGTTCAGAAAATCCACTTTTTATATTTTTTAGGTTCTAATTATATTCTTCTTTTCTCAATAGTCTTAACACTTAATTATCCAATGTAATAGATTAATGTTAAAACCAATGCCAGCGCGCCGGCAACAAACACAAAAGCGTATTGTTGTAAGTTTCCTGATTGAAACTTTTTAATTTTTTCGGATGACTTTAAGGTTACATTGCCTACGCCAAACATAAATCCATCAACAACATGGCGGTCAAACCACGCTACCGGACGGGCTACCATTCCAAACATGATCTTTCTTGTAACAAACAAATAAATCTCGTCGATATAAAATTTGTTGTAAGTCCATGTGTAAAAATTTCCAAAAAAGGCTACAACAGCTGCAGCACGCGTGCTTTCCTTTTTGTATAGATACCAGGCAGAAGCAATTCCAACCAGACCAATCAAAATGGAAGGTATCGTAGCCAGAAAATCCATTTTATCAGCCATAGGCTTTAAATCCGCAGTAATCAAATTGTGAAATGGAATAAACCCGCCAAAAGTAGAGCCTAACGCCAGGAAAATCAAAGGAATGGTCATCGTTAGAGGCGATTCATGCGGTGCATGTTCATATTGTGTATTTTTTCCCCAGAAAATTCTGAAATACAATCTGAAAATATAGAAAGATGTCAAACCGGCTGTTATGTATTCAGTATAATAAAGTAGCTTATTCGATTCTAAAGCGGCATCCAGAATCTGGTCCTTACTAAAGAATCCTGCAAAGGGAGGAATCCCTGAAATGGCAAGACAGGCAGCAAGGAATGTAATGTGTGTAATCGGCATATATTTCCTGAGACTTCCCATATCTTTCATATAGTTGGAATGTACGGCGTGAATAATGGAACCCGCACCCAGGAAAAGCAGTGCTTTGAACATAGAGTGTGTAAACAGGTGGAACATACCGGCCATATAACCAAGTCCATGCTGCCCACCGTATCCCGAAACACCCAGGCCTACCATCATATATCCAATCTGCGAAAGCGTTGAATAAGCCAGTACCCGTTTAATATCAAACTGAGTCATCGCGATAATGGCAGCAAATAATGAAGTAAAACCGCCAACGTATCCAATCATCACCAATACTTGAGGTGCTTGGAAATGATAGATCGGGAACAACCTTGCTACCAGAAAAACACCAGCGACCACCATGGTTGCAGCATGGATCAAAGAAGAAACCGGTGTCGGGCCTTCCATCGCATCCGGTAACCAAATGTGGAACGGGAACATGGCAGATTTACCAGCACCCCCGATAAAGATGAGGGCCATAGCCCATGAAAGCGCTGACGCCCCCATAAAGGTGACCCCGGCAAAACTTGAGAAAATAGAAGTCCCGTGAGCTACCGGAGCTGTAAGTTTTGAAAAATCAAACGTTTTGGTAAAATAAGACAAAACCAAGATCCCAACCAGAAATCCAAAGTCCGCAAAACGGGTGACGATAAAAGCTTTCTTGGCAGCAGCCACAGCCGACGGTTTTTCATAATAAAATCCAATCAGCAGGAAGGATGATGCTCCCACAAGTTCCCAGAAAATATACATCTGAAAGATGTTGGTAGAAAGTACCAATCCCAGCATCGAAAAGGTAAACAGCGAAAGGAAAGCATAATAACGGGCAAATCCCTTCTCCCCTTTCATATAACCCAAACTAAACCAATGGGCCATGAAAGAAATGGTAGTAACTACCACTATCATCAACACAGAAATCGGATCAAGCAAAATTCCCATATGGATCTGCAAACTGGGTGTAAACGCCAGCCATTCCAAATTAATCGGTATGATTGTCTGATAATGTTGTACGGCATGGGAGAAAAAATACTCATACGCCGTAAACAATGACAAAATCCAGGTAATGGCCAGACCAATGGTTCCCAACATACCGGAAACAATCGGTTTCCACTTCATTCCCAATAAACCAGCGACTAGAAAAATCGTTAAAGGAATCAGTGGTATTAAAACTGTATATGAATAATCAACCATCTCAGATATTTTTTTAGAACTTCATTTCGTTTACTTTGTCCGTATCAATATTTTGAATCCGGCGATAGATATTAATTATCAGGGCAATGGTGACAGCAGCTTCTGCTGCGGCTACTCCGACAATAAAGAGTCCGAAGAAATGCCCCTGCAACTGATTGGGATAAAGAAACCTGTTAAAAACAAGAAAATTAATAACCACTGAATTCAAGATCAACTCAATGGATAATAAAATTGTGATCAGGTTTTGACGGATTATGAATCCCATGACCCCGATGAAGAACATCAAAGTACTAACGATTAGAAAATGATAAATAGTTATTCCCTGAATCATGACAAATTAATTTTGGTTCTTTTCTTTCTTAGCAACAACAATAGCAGCTATCATAGCGGCTAGTAACAAGATACTGATTAACTCAAAGGGCAACACATAGCCGTTTTTACCAGTCCCAAGCAGCTGCTCACCTATTACATGCATATTGATAGGTAATTCAGTCATCGAAGCAGCTTTCTCAAAATGGTGTGATAAAAGAACCCACACAACAGTAGAACTACCTACTATTAAAGTGATAAATCCCATCCAGAGTTTCCAGACAGAGGGACGTTCAAATTTATGGCTGATGTGGCTGGTCAATAAAATACTGAAAATGATCAATACGACGATACCGCCGGCATAAAGTGTCAACTGCACCGCTGCAAGAAATTGATAATTCAGAAGAAAATAAAGTCCGGATGTAGCAACCAAAACAAACAGCAAATAAACAGCTGCTCTTAGCATTTTGCCAGTGGTAATGGTCAAAACTGAAAAACCAAGGATCACAGCGGATAGCAGATAAAACATCAATACATTAATCGTCATGATTTAGCCTCCTTTTTCTTAAGTGATGATCCGGGTTGATTTAATATTTTGGTCAGTTTGGAACGATCGAAAACGGCATGTTCAAACTCTTGTCCCCAGTCCAGAGCATTAAAAGGACAGGTTTTTATACACAATTCACAAAACGTACACATTGACAGGTGATAAATATGTTTATCTATGACCCGCACCATTTTCTCATTTTCATCAGGGACTCTCTTGGAAATTATTTCTATGGCCCCATTTGGGCAGTTCACCTCGCAAATACCACAGCCTGTGCATTTGTGTTGGTTATTTTCATCGTGGGGAAGAATAACTTCACCTTTAAAACGGTCTTCCATTTTGAGTGTGGCGCGGTTTTCAGGGTATTGTTCCGTAACGATTTCTCCCGGACTCAAAAAATACTTCCCCGTAACACGCATCCCAGCCCACAAAGAGCGAACCGAGGAATATATGTCAGTAAAATATTTAAATACACTATTCATGTTTACTTATTTTTCAATTAGAAGTACCACCCCATCAGGGCAATAAAGGCAATTATTACTGTATTGATCAGGCTTAACGGCAACAGATATTTCCATTCCAGATTCAAAAGCTGGTCGATTCGCAGCCTTGGGAAAGTCCATTTGAACCACATGATCAGATAAATAACAAAGAATGTCTTTCCAAAGAACCAAACCACCGAAGGGATGTAATCCATGATCATATTAAATTCGTGCCAGTGTCCTATGTGCAAAGGCATCCAGCCTCCTAAAAACAGAGTTGCGCCTATAGCAGCCACAATGAACATATTCATGTATTCAGCCAAAAAGAAGAAAGCGAATTTAATTCCCGAATATTCGGTATGGAAACCTGCTGTAAGCTCAGATTCTGCTTCTGCCAAATCGAAAGGTCCGCGGTTTGTTTCAGCTGTACTGGCGATTAGGAAAATCACAAAAGCGATAAAAACGGGAATGTGTCCTTTAAAGATCCACCAGCCATCAGCCTGGCTTTGAACAATGGTTGACAATTGCATGGTTCCCGATAAAATCACAATCGAGAGCAGTGAAAGTCCCACAGAAAGCTCATAACTAATAATCTGTGCCCCACTACGCATAGCTCCAATCAGCGAATATTTACTGTTACTGGACCATCCTGCCAGGAGAATTCCGATCACGCCCAGCGACGAAACGGCCATCACATAAAAAATACCGATATTAAAGTCCATCGCCTGCAATCCTTTTGCAAACGGTAGTGCCGCAATTGCCATAAAAGAAGCGATAATCACGATGAACGGAGCCAGGTTAAACAAGAACCCATCGGCATTTTTAATGGGAATCAGCTCTTTCATCAACAATTTGATGAGGTCGGCTATGGTTTGAAAGATCCCCCATTTACCAACACGGTTAGGTCCGATCCTGTTTTGAATGACAGCACAAACCTTACGTTCGAGGTAAACCAAAAAGAGGCCAAGCAAGGCATAGAAACCCAAAAAGACAACTCCCACAATGACAAATTCCGTTAAAGTCGCCAGCCAGGGGGCCATAGCGCTATTCAGGCCTTTGTCGATGGAAGAGGTCAATGTCGAAAAACTATAAATATCTAAAATCATGCTTTGAATGTTTATCGGTCAATATCAGGTAAAACCAAATCCAGTGAACCACTAATTGCAACTAAATCAGCTATTTTAAGTCCTTTTGAAAGGGTATCTAAAATAAATAAATTGCTAAAATTGGGTGAACGGAATTTCATACGGTAAGGATACTTAGCCCCATCGCTGACAATAAAGACGCCCAATTCTCCACGAGCTGTTTCCACTCGCTGATAATATTCACCTTCTGGCAGTTTGATAATGGGTTTCATCTTTGCAGTGTAATCTCCTTCCAAAGGCATCTTTTCAACCAGTTGCTCCAAAAGATTCAACGATTCTTCCATTTCGCCCATACGAACTTTGTAACGCGAGAATGAGTCGCCTTCAGAATACAGGACCTGTTTAAAATCGAGCTGATCATACACTCCGTAAGGAGCTACTTTTCTTACGTCGCAGGCAAATCCTGAACCTCTTCCGGAAGGCCCTGTAACGCCAAAAGCAACAGCAGTCTCAACAGGAAGTATCCCGATCCCTTTTGTTCTGTTATGGAAAATGATGTTATCGGTAAGAAGATTTTTATAATCCGGCAATTTCTTGCGGAAATATTTCACAAACTCCAATATATGCTTTTGAAAGTTGGGATGCACATCGTGCATCAATCCACCCGGAGTGTTAAAGCTGTGAAGCAAACGGGAACCAAAAGATTCTTCAAAAATGGCCAACACCTTTTCCCGGTCACGCATCCCATAAAAGAAAGTAGTCAAAGCGCCCAGGTCCATTCCAAAAGCACTCCACCACAATTGATGCGATGCCAGACGATTCAGCTCATCCAAAATAGCACGGATATATCGTACTCTTTCGGGAACATCTACTTCCAGCGCTTTTTCAACAGCAAGGCAAACTGCCTCGTTGTTCATGTGTGCCGAAAGATAATCCATCCGGTCGGTAAGGTGAATAATTTGCTTGTATGTATCAGCTTCGCACATTTTCTCTATACCGCGATGAATATATCCGATATGAGGAATGACATATTTAACGATCTCTCCATTCAGACAAACTTCCAACCTTAAAACGCCGTGCGTAGATGGATGCTGAGGTCCCATATTGATGATGTAATCTTCATCATCCTTTACTATAATATTTTTAATTACATCCTTGCTCATATCAATTGGGGTATTCTATAATGTTCACTTCGTCTTTGAAATCTTTTCTCAGCGGGAAGCCATAATCATCTTCGAGGAAAAACCTCCTGAGATCAGGATGGTTATTGAAACGGATCCCAAACAGGTCGAAAACTTCTCTTTCAAAGAATTCGGCAGTAACCCAAATATCCGAAACTGTTTCAATTTCAGCCTTTTCATAATCCAAAAGATCGGCTTTTAAAACCACAAGGTTGTGGGCTTTAGTAGATTCCATATGATAATATACCGTGAACTTATCATTGAAATCAGCTGCTGTCATATTGATCAGATAGTCGAAAGGCTGTCTATCAAAATTTCTTAACTGTTCGGCTGCTTCATGTAATTTATCTGCGGGTACTATTATTTCAGGATATTGAGAGCCTTGATTCACAGTGCCATAAGGTATGGCTTTAGTGATAAGCTCTATTAATTCTGTATTATTTTCCATATTAATTCAGCTTATTTTTCTTCTTTCTTATTTCTTAAAGAAGCTGCTTCGGTTTTAATCTTCCTTTGAAGTTGCATAACACCGTACAGCAATGCTTCAGGTCTCGGGGGGCAACCCGGGATGTAAACATCCACCGGTAAAACGTGGTCAACGCCCCGAACAACAGAATAAGTATTATAATAGAAAGGTCCGCCGGAAACAGCACAAGCTCCCATGGCAATAACATACTTTGGTTCTGCCATTTGGTCGTAAAGACGTTTCAGAACGGGGACCATTTTATGGACAATGGTACCTGCAATGACAATAACATCAGCCTGTCTTGGGGAAGCTCGATAAACTTCTATCCCAAAACGGGCAAAATCATAACGGGAAGCTCCCGCTGCCATCATTTCGATGCCACAGCAGCTTGTTGCAAAAGTTAAAGGCCAGATCGAATTTGATCGGCCCCAGTTTAACAAATCACTGACTTTAGTAAAAAAAACGTTGTTGCCTAATGCTTTCAAGTCTTCAAGGGTTTCATTATCCTTGAAGTCTTCTTCCTTCATTGATTTAATTTTTACACCCATTTCAAAGCTCCTTTCTTCCATGCATATAAGAGGCCCAATCCGAGAATGAAAAAGAAAACAATGATTTCGATGAAGGCCCGCATTCCAACTGCTTTCATCACAACAGCCCACGGGAACAGAAACACTGTTTCCACGTCGAAAACCAAATAGATGATTGCAAATAAATAATAGCCAACATTAAATTGAATCCAGGTTAAGCCTTCGGTGGGGATACCACATTCGTAAGGCTCAAATTTATCATGGTTAAATGATCGTGGTGCAACGAGCGAAGAAAACACAATCGCCCCTCCCACAAGCACTAACGCAAGAACAAAAAAAAGGACTAACGATTCACTACTCATAGATAGATATATATATATATTGTTACTTTAAATTTTGCGCGAAATTAACAGGATTATTCTAAAATAAAGAGCCTTTCCAAGGTGTTTTTGGTACTCAAACACCAATTTATTTTCAGTCTTAATAAGTCCGCTAAAATATTTTTATGGAATGAACTCTGGCGTTTCGCAACTACGAAAAAAAAGACTTCAATCTTCGTTGTACTAAAAAGATACCTTTTTCTATGCCCAGATCATTGAGAATATGATTTTTTCATTTGCACCCAAAGGCAGGAAATAGAAATTAGTTGTCGAGATCAAATTTCTTCAACCTGCGGTCAAGTGCTTGCCAGGTAATATTGAGTAACGCAGCTGCTTTGGATTTGTTATTTCCTGCTTTTTCCATAGCACGCAGGATGATCATTTTTTCATTGACGTCAAGGTCAAGGCTTTCTCCTCCCGTATAGGGATTATCTGTTTTATGAATCAAAATTTTTCCGTTGCCGGGAGAAATATGAATGTGTTCAGGTAAGAGTTCCTGACCGTCGCAATAAATCACGCCTCGTTCTATGATATTCCTCAACTCCCGGATGTTTCCCGGAAAATCATACGAGCTCAGCATGGCCAATGCCTTTGGATGTATTTTATGAACGGATTTTGCCAATTGATCTGAATACCACTTTAAATAATATTGTACCAGCATGGGGATGTCTTCAATCCTGTCGCGCAAGGGTGGAATTTTTATAATGAAAATACTCAACCTGTGAAACAGGTCGGACCTGAATTTATTTTCCTGTGCCAGTTGCTCCAGATTCCTGTTTGAAGCGGCAACTACGCGAACATCGACTTTCTTGCTCTGCCTTGAACCCACTTTACTAACCTTGCGTTCCTCAAGAACGCGAAGCAACTTGGCTTGCTGCCCCAATGGCATATCGCTGATCTCATCAAGAAACAGCGTTCCTTTATCGGCAATTTCAAACCAGCCTACCTTATCAGAATCGGCTCCGGTAAAGGCGCCTTTTTTATGACCGAAGAACTCACTTTCAAACAGGCTTTCCGGTACGGCGGAGCAATTCACTGAATAGAACATGTTCTTATTTCGCTGGCTTAAATAATGTATGCCATGCGCAACGAGTTCCTTTCCCGTTCCACTTTCTCCGAGAATCAAAACCGAAGTGGAAGGTGTTTGTGCAACACGGTTCATGGACGCTGTAAGTTCTTTCATTGCCGAACTATTTCCAATCATCTGAACTCCAATATTTTCCAACAGCTTCTTTGATAAGATGTCCACACAGGTTTTAACAGTGTTCAATTCTAAAGTCAGTTGAATAAAGCGTTGGGTTCGAACAATGGCTTTATAAACATCAGCAAGCCTGAAAGGTTTCGGAAAATAATCAACGGCACCTTTCCGCATGGCTTCGATGACCGTATTCATATCGCCGTGACCAGATATCATAATTACTTCGGTCAGCGGGCTGATTTTTTTGATTTCCAGCAGTAGATCAAGGCCGCTCATACCGGGCAGGCGAATATCAAGGATAGCGATACCAATATCAGAAGACTTTATAATTTCCAGAGCCCGATCAGGGTGATTTGCTCCGAATACGGTAAACTTTCTGCTTTTTAGAAATTCTTCAATTTCATCTACAAACCGTTGTTCATCATCAACTATAAGGATACGTAATTGTTGGTTCATGAATATTATTTTTTTAATGGTAAAGTGACTATAAAATTTGAAAAAGCACCTTTTTTACTTTCTACATCAATCCTTCCACCCATTTCTTTGATAATCCCGTAGGAAATGGAAAGCCCGAGTCCAGTACCCTTTTCCTCATCCTTGGTAGTAAAGAAGGGATCAAAAATACTATTAATATGTTTGATGGAAATACCCATACCATTATCAAACACACCGATCAGGCAATGATGGTTTTCTGCAATGCATTTTACGCGAATACTTTTAGAATACACATCCGTGTTGTCCGTTTTTTTCTTTTCTTCCACCGCATATCTGGCATTAGAAAGCAAATTGACAACTACCTGCTCAAGCCTGTAGGGATTTCCCAGAACGATAATGGGTTGATCCTGAATTTCAAGTTCAAGGTTAATATTATGGTTTTTAAGCTGCATTTTAATCATAGAAAGTGCATTCTGAATCACTTTCACAGGATCTATTTCCTCACGAAAAATGTTTTGCTGGTCGCGGGAGAAGATACGGACATGTTCAATAATCTGGTTGATACGGTCAACATCATGAAAAAGTGTTGCAAATTTATCTTTGATATATTTTTTATCAACCCTCCCCTTCCCTTCGATTCGGAGCAATACATTTTCAAGTCCCATCGAAATTCCACCCAAAGGCTGGTTAATTTCGTGAGACAGTCCTGCCGATAGTTCGCCGATATATTCCAGTTTGGATTTTTGCACCAGCAACTGTTGTTGTTGCTTCACCTTCTGAACCTCCTCTGCCACGCGGGTTTCCAAAACCTTATTCAATTTATTGATCTCTTTTTCAGCCCTTTTACGATTCGTAATATCTGAAAAGAAAATCAGATAAGCGGGGTCATCATTCCATAAGATATAATTGGTTCTGATTTCTACCCACAGCGTTTCTCTGTTCCCAGAACGGACTCTTACATCCACCGAAGTAACTTCACTGTTTGGAGATATGGACTGAAAATAAGAACCAAGCAATGATTTATCCTGTTTCAGCACAACGTTTTCCAACGGTTTTCCGATCAATGAGTGCGGGCTCATTTTCAGTATGTTTGCAACTTCCGGATTGACCATAATGATCCTGTTATTGATAAGCAGGATGATTCCGTTATTGGCATTTTCATAAATCAATCTGTATTTCTCTTCGCTTTCCTTCAACCGCAACTCTGCCAGTTTTCTTTCAGAGACTTCCTTTTCAAGAGCCGTTGTCCTTTCGCTGACGCGCCGCTCCAAATACAAATTCAGTTCGAGAAGTTCTGCTTCTACTTGCTTTCTGTAAATGGCAGCCCCCAGATTGCCGGCAACCGTTTCCATGGCCTTAATTTCCACATTCGACCAAATTCTTTCTTCATCGCAAACATCAACACCTATAAATCCCCACCACCTATGTTCCACGAAAATAGGCATGGCTAAAATCGAGATAATATCCTGTGTTTGTAAAGCTTCTCGCTCAGGATCAGGGAAATCTTTCACCAATCCGCAGATATTGCCTTCCTTTTGCATAGCACCAGTCCACCGAGCCATAACCGGGTCATCCAAATAAAGTTGCATAAGGATAGGATTATCAATTTCAGGTTTTACAGAACCTGCCACCCACTCCTGGATTTGAGAAGTATATCGCTTTCCTTTCTTATCCTTGAAATTTTGGAAAATATAAACACGAGAAGATTGAGTAGATTCACCGATACGTTTCAAAACCTTTGCAACAGATTGTTTGTCAAAACCTTCGCTAAAAAAGGTAACAGTAGAATAGGCCAAAGCCTGTAAAATAGCTTCTCCCCTTTCTTTGGCTTGTTCTGCCTGTCGGCGTTTGCCCTCCTCTTCTGTAACTTTTTTATCCAGTAAAATGTCATGGGCTTGCTCTTCAATCAGTTTTAACAAATCATCCGATGGTACCGGTTTGAGCAAATAGCCTTTTACACCAACAGCGATGGCTCCCAGAAAATATCTTGGTTCAGCGAAAGCTGATAAAATAATAACACGGACTTCCTTGTTGACTTGTCTTATTTTAGATATCATCTCCAGCCCGGTGATGACCGGAAGTCGAATATCTGTCAATATCATATCAGGCCGGTGTTTCAGGAACAACTCATAACCAGAAAGCCCGTCGGATGCAACGATCACATTCTCAATAGAAAGTTTCAATATCTTGGTATAGATGTTTCTAAGCGAAGCATCATCTTCAACATACAACAACGATATTTTCAGCTTTCCCATTTTTCTGTTAATAGCACCTTATTTATATTCTTTTACGCCTGCGGCGATCGAAACTTTGAGCCTGTTTTCCATTGGAACCAAAGGGCACGACCATCTTCCAGCGTAAGCACAATAAGGATTATAAGCTTTGTTGAAATCAATGATCACCGAATCTGAAACAGGTTTTCTAATATCGAGATAGCGGCCGGCAACATGCGTTGTAATTCCATTGGTTCTGTCTCGGAAAGGGATAAAAAGATATTTTCCCCACTGTGGATCATGCCGGAGCTTTATATTTTGATAAACCGTCAGCTTGCACAATGTGTCATGAATTTTAAAAACTACACGGCCATAAATTCTGTATTGCGGCTTCCGTGCCGTGTTGGTTGCCATTGTGAAAACCGATGCTGTAGTATCCACATCAAACTTTACCTTCACCCTGTAACGATACTTGACAGGAAACCATGATAATCCATGAAAATTCTTCAGAGAATCCTTTTCCAAAGGAGATTTTGAACTGCCGGCAAAAAATACATCATCTGCTTTACGCTCTTTATTAACACTATCGGTGTAATAACCGATTTCTAGTTTTCTTTTAAAATCAGAATAGGCAGGATGAAAAAATGCCGAAACATAAAGCCAGGCAACAAATTCGTTACTCACATTCCGGAAACCAATGCTGGTATGCCACCAGTGTTCCGGATCAAAAGAATGATCTGCATCGGCAATAATTCCAATGTTGTAATTCGAACCAAAGGCCCGCTCAAACATTAAATGAGTCCTGCGGGAATGGACTCCCACGGAATAAATATTAAAACTCTTTCCCCATTCAGGATGCTTTGACATGACCATGCGTGTGGCCACGCCGGTACTATAGGTTCTGTCAATAAAAACAGTGGACGGTATCACAGCCTGATAAATGCTATCTTTGAATCCTAATTTCCTGATAACAGCAGCTGCAGCAGCTGCAGTGCTGGGAAACATTACATAATCTTCAAAATGAACCAAAGGCAATCCGGTTATTATCAGATGCTTGTAATGATCACGCTTGTAAAGCTCCATGGCATTTTTCAGGGCATAATCTTCCACCCAGCCTTCAATGACAAGGGTTTTAGCCTTTACCGGTTCATTCAGTGAAAGAAAGCTGCAAACCGTTCCCATCCACAATCTGAATACAAAGACTAGTAAAACCAGAATGAGTAGCCATCCTAAAATTGTAGGGCGCCTGCAGGATTTTTTCACAAAGAATCTGGCTTTTAATGGCATTTTAAGTATTTAAAAATCATCCTGGAAGAAAACTTGTCAATTATTAGGATGAAGAAATCGAAAAAGATTTTCTGATCCATGAAAAGAGCATTCTTTCGCATTACTTTTGTCAAAAATAAGAAATTTGTCCTTGAATTAGGACAATTGAAAAACTGAATTGAGATTTATGAATTTTTCAGATATAAGAAGGGACTTTGGGAATCAAAATCATTCTGAGCCCGTTTGGCCCAATGAGCCTTTTTCTCTTTTTTCCGAATGGTTGCAAAAAACCATTCAGAGCAACATTCCGGAAGCAAATGCCATGATCTTATCAACGGCAGGAACTGATTGCAAACCTTCTTCACGGGTTGTCCTGCTAAAAGGTTATGATGCTTCCTCCGGATTTTCTTTTTACACTGATTATCACAGTAAAAAAGGCAGAGAACTTGAGCAAAATCCCTTTGCCAGTTTGTTGTTTTTCTGGAACTTTCTGGAAAGACAAATACGCATTGAAGGAAAGGTTATAAAGCAAAGCCGGGAGCAATCGATCGATTATTTTAAAGAGCGTCCGCTGGAAAGCCAGATCAGCACCATAGTTTCGAAGCAAAGCCAGTCCATTTCAAGCCTTGATGAATTAGAAGAACAAAGGCAAGAACTTATGAAATCTCCAGGTGCCATTAGCTGCCCCCAACGATGGGGTGGTTATACGCTGTTTCCCGAAAAAATTGAATTCTGGCAAGGCGGTCAGTATCGCATGCACCACAGGATGGAATACAATTTAATTGATGGAACCTGGCAAAAACGCCGACTTTCACCCTGAGATAGTTATTCCATTTTCTTTACATCAATCTTTGTACCGGGCTGTCCATCATCATCTTTCTCAGCAAGTGACATCATTTCTGCCACAATGGCTTCAATATCATCTGCGCTGAATTTTTTTTCGGTACAGGCTTCCTCCAGCGTTCCCCAAATAGGCTCCCCACACATGATACAACGAATTCCTTTTTCCATGAGGTAACGCACTGAAAACGGATACTGGTCCACCAATGTTTCTATAAGAATTTCTTTTGTAATCTCGGGTTTTGTCATTTTAAATTTATTTTTCGATGAATAACAAAGAATA
>CAZPPK010000056.1:0-17341 GCA_964588415.1 uncultured Lentimicrobiaceae bacterium | reverse complement strand
ATTATGAACGTTTTTTTAAGAGGTTTTAAGATTTTGAAAGAAATGAAGAGCAGTATCCTTAATTTTAGTATTTTTCTTTTTATAAATCAGGCCTTCCGAAAACATGAAACAACCGTATTGAAACAAAGGTTTAATTGGTAGAATTGGATACTTTTGTTCTATGGATAGAATCACATTATTTGCTGATGTTTTACTGCCTCTTCCGGTTCCGGGGACCTTTACCTACCGGATACCCTTTTCCATGAACCATCTTGTGCAAAAAGGGCAGCGTGTGAGTATCCAGTTTGGCAGCCGCCGTGTTTATGCAGGATTGATCATGAATTTGCACGAAAAAGCTCCGGCATCAGGAACCCCAAAATATATTTTATCGGTACTGGATGAAAAGCCGCTGGTAAATGATGTGCAAATTGAGTTTTGGAATTGGATTTCAGATTATTACATGTGTACTCTCGGCGAAGTAATGAATGTCGCCATACCTTCCGCATTCAAACTAAGTAGCGAATCAAAAATCATCCTTTCAGAAGCCTTTAAACCTGATATCGAGCAGCTTACTGACTCCGAGTATCAGATCACGGAAGCTCTGATGCAACAAAAAAAATTGACTATAAAAGAAGCCGGTCAAATTGTTGGATTTCAGAAAGTATTGCCCTTGCTGAAAACCATGATCCAGCGTCAGATGATCTTTATGGAAGAAGAGCTTAATGGTTCTTATAAACCCAAATTGGAAAAATATCTTCTTTTTGCTGACGCTTATCTAAAAGATAAAGCGCTTCATGAAGTGATGGATCAAATGAGTAAGCGTGCACCCAAGCAGATGGAGGTATTGATGGCCATGATGACGCTGACAGGATTTCCAATTAAAAAAGGTGTTCTTGTAAAAAAAGCTGATTTACAAAAGAAGCTGGGAGTATCTTTGTCAGCGGTTAAAGCCTTGGTTGATAAAGGAATTCTGATTGAAGAAGAAAAGACAATCAGCCGTTTTAACGAGGATGAAGCATCGAAGAAGGGTACTATTATTTTTAGTGATGAGCAGCAACGGGCTTATGATAATTTGCAGGAAGAGATGCGCAAACACCGCGTGGTTTTGTTGCACGGGGTAACTTCCAGTGGGAAAACGGAATTGTATATTAAACTGATTGAAGATACTCTTAAAAAAGGAGAGCAGGTTCTTTACCTTTTGCCTGAGATAGCACTTACAACACAGATTATTCAACGTCTCAGGAAACATTTTGGAGACGAGATCGGTGTTTATCATTCGCGTTACAATCAAAATGAGCGAGCTGAAGTCTGGGAGAATGTTGCAGGAGTGCAACAGCAGGATATTCATAAACCTTACCGTATCATCCTGGGGCCGCGTTCTGCCATGTTTCTGCCTTTTGAAAACCTGGGGTTGATTATTGTGGACGAAGAACATGACCAATCTTACAAGCAATTTGACCCGGCACCCCGTTACAACGCCAGAGATGCTTCCATTTATCTGGCAGGTTTGCATGATGCAAAAGTGATTTTGGGCTCTGCCACGCCAGCCATCGAGACTTATTATAATGCGCTAAATAAAAAATACGGGATGGTTCCGTTAACAGAGCGTTATGGCGGAATTGAAATGCCGAGAATTCTTGTGGTGAATCTGAAAGAAGAAAAACGCCGGCGGATGTTGCGATCGCATTTCTCATCTGTTTTATTGAAACATATTGCTGAAGCCCTGGATCAACAAAAACAGGTTATTCTATTCCAAAACAGGCGTGGGTTTTCATTGAGAATTGAATGTGAAGAGTGCAATTGGGTTCCCCAGTGCAAGAATTGTGACGTAACGATGACCTATCATAAAAAGCAAGAGCTGCTCAAATGTCATTATTGTGGCTATTCCCGGCCGGTTCCTCCCGTTTGCGAACATTGTGGTAGCCAGCATCTTACCATGGAAGGTTTTGGAACTGAAAAAGTGGAGGAGGAGTTGTCTATTATTTTGCCGGATACAAAGATCGACAGGATGGATTTGGATACTACCCGTTCCAGGAGTGCTTTTCAGCGTATTTTTTCAGATTTTGAAAACGGGAAAACCAACATACTTACGGGAACCCAGATGGTGACCAAAGGACTTGATTTTGATAACGTGCAGGTTGTAGGGGTTTTAAGTGCCGATAACATGCTAAGGTTTCCCGATTTTCGTGCTCATGAACGCAGTTTCCAACTTATGGAGCAGGTGAGCGGAAGAGCTGGGAGAAAAAACAAACAAGGGACTGTAATCATTCAAAGTTGGGAGCCTTCGCATGCGATCATTAAAGATGTTGTGGGACATGACTACCAAAGTATGTTCAGGCGTGAACTGGATGAGCGCCAAAAATTTCATTACCCACCTTTTTACAGGCTGATCATTATCAAATTAAAACATAAGGACCCATCAATACTGAATAGGGCTGCGGATGTTCTGGCGCAGGATATGAGAATCCGGTTTGGAAACCTGGTTTACGGTCCTGAGTATCCGATGGTCTCCAGAATAAAGAACATGTACATCAAACAGATCATGTTGAAAATTCCACGCAACAGGCAACAAACATTACAAAAGGAACAGCTGAAACAAGTACTGGCGGATTATAACAAATATACCCACTTAAAGTCAGTCCGTATTTACTTGGACGTTGATCCCCAATAAGAGAGAATTTGATTTATAAATAGTGATGAAAAGGATTGTCAATCATTGGTAGAATCGCGCACCACCACGTAAATATCTTCCTTATCTTTTTTCATGAAATATTTCTCTCGGGCATATTCTTCGAGCTTCGTGGTGTCATATTGCAACGCATTGAGGGCACTTTTGTTTTTTGTAATTTCCTTAGTATAAAAGGATTTCTGCTTCTCCAGATTTTCAATTTTTTGGCTAAGCTTTATCTGTTCACGAAAGTTATCGGAATCGAAAAAGAACATCCATACCACAAAAGCCAATGCGGTATAAAAGTATTTGTTGTTAATGTATTTCTTAAAAAAATCGACAATCATCATTACAAATGTACTGCAAATGAATTCTGAATCATGGATATTTCAAAAAAATATAAACTTTTTAATGTTAATGGAAATACAAATCAAAAGGCTGATAGTCAATTACTTCGCACAATAGCGCTTGATGACGTTGTAGGCATCGTTTACGCCCATTTCACCGGCTTTACTTAAGTCCTTGCAGGCTTTATTGTTTTCTTTCAGGTAAAGCAGGATCAGCGCCCTGTTGTAATATGCCTCGGCAAGATGTGGCTCCAGGCTCAATGCCTTTGTGTATTGGTCGATGGCTTCCTTGAATTTTTTCATCTTTAAAAACAAATTTCCCCTGTTATAGTATGCAAAAGCAAGGTTAGGATTTAGTTGGATCACCTTATAGTAATCTTCCATAGATTCCTTGTAGTTTGGCATAGGGATATGATTCGTTGGCTCTTTACTTTGAAAATTACTTCTTGATATGGTGATGGAATTGCTGTAACGGAGTTCGTTATAAATAGTTTCTTCCTGTTTTGTACGTGTCGCAGCACGATTGAAATAAGCGAAAGCATCTTTTTTATTTTTCATGATGCATGAATCATAAGACATAATCGCCGGGTGGTAATTCTGCAACATACTGTTGATCACACCATTTAAAAGATATGCATCTACTGAATCCTTGATCGAAAATAGCTTGTGTACTAATTTTTTGTCAGTTGTTCTTTCCGTTAGCCTTGAAGTCGGCAAGGTGTGTGTGGTATAAAACAACTTTATCCCACCTGGATTTTCAGCATTGAAAGTGGCCATTTTTTCATCGGTAAATGCCGATTCGCGAAGGCTTTCATAGATGGAGTCCGAAAGGTTGAAAGCATACACAATGAAGAAGTCCGGCTGGGGCTCAATATTGATATTCGTAAATTGAATTCTTCCCTTCCGCATTTCACCATTTAGGAAATCCGCTTCAAAAGCAATGATCTTATTAAAATAGGTAGAGTCACCGTACTTTTTAAACATTTCACGTGTTGCCCCTTTGTTGCCATTAACTTTTGCAATGATCTTCATAGCTTGTTCATGGTCGCTTTTGGCGCCCACACTGTCTCCCAACAGAAGTCGCGCATAAGAACGGTTTACATAAGCTCCGGCAAATCCCGGAAAAATCTCCAGGGCACGCGTATAATCCCAGTTGGCATTCCACGGACGATTTAGCTTGAGTTCTACAATTCCACGGTTGTAATACGCATATACGTTTTTAGGATTGATTTCAATAACTTTTGCATAATATTTTAATGCTGCTTTTTGATTGCCTCTCATGGATTCCAAAAGAGCTAAATTGTAATAAGTCAGAGCATTTGATGAATCGAGTTTGACAACTTTTAAATAATCTTTGATGGTGTTGGTCGTATCTGCCAGCTTAAGATAAGTCATAGCCCTTTGAAAGTAGATATAAGGATATTGGGGCTTTATGGTTGCTGCTTGTTTATAATCCTTCAAAGCCTCTTGCAGGCTGTCCATTTCATAATGGATCATCCCTCGTTTAATCCATGCATCCACGTTAAAATAATCCAGGTGGATGGATTTATTGATGTCGCGCATGGCAAGGCTGTCGTTTTTCAGTAAATGATAGTCCACTCCCCGGTTTAGATAAGCTGGTCCCAGTTTTGGATCAAGCCGGATGGCCTGGGAGTAGTCTGCCAGCGCATCTTCATATTTACGCATGTTCATTTTGGTATCACCCCGTGCCTGATAAACAGCCGGATCAAATGGATCAAGCGAAAGCGCATAATCAAAATCGGAAATGGCCTGCGAATATTCATTAATTTGATCCAGGCAAATTCCTCTATAAAGATAAGCCCGTGTATAAAGTGGGTGGATACTGATGGTTTGTGCGAAATCGCTGGCTGCACCTTTATAATCACCCAGGCTGAATTTGGCAATACCTCTTAAAAAGTAACCTTCAAAACCATCGGGCTTTGCATAAATGGCCGTGTTGAAATCGCGCATAGCTTCTGTGTAGTTTTTTTTGGAAAGCGCTATCTGTCCGGAAAAGATAAAATGCTGATAGTTAATCTGTGCATTTGCCATAGTTGGTATTAGCACTATCATCATGCTAATTACCAATATTGTATGTTTAATTCGTGATTTCAAAAAATGTTTTGAATAGTGATTAAATTGGAGCGACTAAACTAATAAAAAAATTCTTCTCATTTTCCCGGTTAATGGTGTATTCTAAACCAATTACAGTATCATAATAACTGACAAAATCTAAGCCTAAACCTGTTCCATAAATGAGTTTGTTAGCCAAAGGATTTTCCCTGTATGTCTGATGATCTGAGACATATCCGGCATCGAAAATCAAATTTACATAGACTGAATAAAACAATTTCCCAAATTTTTCTGAGTGGATGAAAGGGACCTGTACAACCTTTTTGGGGATCAATTCATATTTTAGATTTGAATGAAACAGTGTCATCCATCGCCCGTTAATCACATAAAGCTGGTAGCCGCGCAACGTAGTAGGCGCATAGCCGAGTCCCTTTTTCAGGAAATACGGACTATAACGGTTAAGTTCTGTTCTAACCGTGACATTGTAGGCAAAATACCAGGGTTTATGTATTGGGAAATACTGATCATAAAGGACGTAGGCAGTTAAAAAATTAACCCCACTGCCTAGCAATCCCAAACCATATTGATGAAAATCAAGTTCAAAGTAATAGCCGTCTAACGGATAGGGAGCATAATCCCTATAATCCAACTTGAAATTATAACGAAGTGACAAATAGGAAAATTTTGATCTCTTGTAAGCAAATGAAGGATTCAAGGCCAGTAAAGTATCGGCAAAATTATAGTTGTCGTAAGATAGATAAAAAGAGTTAAGCTTTTTAAAACCAGGACGATATGTTGCCGTCAAAGTAACGAACAGGTTCTTTTTAATAAATTTGTTTGTTTCTCCAAAAAATACAAGTTTATCGTCAAGGTTTATATAATCCGTTTCATGGTTGATAACGGCACCCGCTTTGAACCCCAGTCCCCAGGTTTCTTTTTTATTCACATACGGAACTTCCCAGGATAGCTGAACACTTTTATTAAAGCCATCCTGAAGCAGGACGACTAAATTCTCCATTCTTCCCCGGAAATTATTGACTCTTAAGTTGATACCATAATCAATGCGGCTAATTTCCTTTTTTACCCACCATGCATTGAAGTTCAGATCGGTATATTTGATAATAGGGATAGGCCATACATACCACCTTTCCACCACAGAAACATAAATATTTACTTTGTTAGAGCTGGTAATTATCGGTTTTATATTTACGAAATTAAAGAGAGACCTGTTTAGCAGGTTATAACGGCTTTCCTTAAGTCTGTTCATTAAGGTCCTCTCCGTGAGAGTGTCACCTTTCTTTACCTCTATCTCCCGAAGGATGATGAATCTTTTGGTGATCTTATTTCCTTTAATGTAAATATTATTTACAACAAGCTTTTGATCAGGCTTGATAGCCTGATAATTAACGTCCTGAGCGCTGGAATTTATAGCAGCCAGAAGAAGCAGAAATATGAAGTAAAGCTTAAACCTAAACATTCAGGTATTTCATAAGTATATTGTAACGATCTTTCAAATCATCTATGTTGGTATCTTCGTTAAAAGATGCTTTAACAAAATATCCATAGCGGTCAAAAGTTTTCAGAATCGCTGCAATATCGAGTTTATTGATTTTAATGGCTATTTCAATCCGGGTTGAATCTTCATGGCTTAATATATACGTGCTCAGGATCTTTGCATCGTTCGATTCCACAATGTTAGCGATTTCCGTCAGGCTGTAATTGTTGTAAGCTGTTTCCAGTACAATGATTCCACCAGGATTTTCAACCGAAAGCGATTCTGCAAAATATTTGAGCAGATTCTGCAAAGTGATGCTTCCAAGATAATCTTCTTTGTCGGTCAGAACGGGTATCAGTGTCAGTCCCAAAGCATTCACAAGTTTTAGGACATCATAGATATGTTGGTTTTCTTTTACATAAGGCTGAATTAATGAAAGCTTATGATTTCCAAGTGGTTCTTCAAAATCGTTCAGGTTGTAAATATCCAGTTCAGAGATCAAACCCAAGAATTTTTGGTTATTTACGATAGGAAGATGCGACACTTTATAATCATCCATCCAACCCAGGGCGGCTTTCCCCGTATCTGATGTTTTTAAAGGCATAATGCCATCGACGATGAGTTGTTTGGCGATCATATGAGTGAATAAAGTGCTTTGTTGTACAGGAGCAAATATAATATAAAGCCTGTAATATGAGCCGGATGAATTAAGAAATTAATATTTTTTTGAAATTAAGCCGGTAAAAAAAAGGCTGTCGAAAAATTCAACAGCCAATTTTGAAGGTGTACCCGAGGCGGGACTTGAACCCGCACGACCGCAATGGTCATTGGATTTTAAGTCCAACGTGTCTACCAATTCCACCACTCGGGCAACATTTTCAAAGAAAAAATCCCGACCCGATAGCCATCGGATTCGGGACTTGAGCGGGAAACGGGACTCGAACCCGCGACCCCGACCTTGGCAAGGTCGTGCTCTACCAACTGAGCTATTCCCGCGCTTCAAAAGCGGTTGCAAATGTAGAAATTTTTTTATTTCCTGAAAACAAATTTATCTTTTTTCACCTGTTTTTTTGAAAATTATCAGGCTTACCGTTCTGCCGGCTTTGCTCCCTTTAATAAGTTTTTGATTTCGTTGAGTTTCATGAGCGCTTCAACAGGGGTGAGTGTCTCAATATCTGTGTTCAAAATCTCTTCTTTGATTTGCTGTAACAACGGATCGTCAAGCTGAATAAAACTTAACTGAAAATCCTGTACTGCTGGAATTTTCCCTGCTGACTTCTCTAATTCTTTGTTTGCATGGGTTTTTTCTAACGCTTCGAGCAATTGCTTTGCTCGTTTCAGGACTTTTTGTGGCATGCCTGCCATTTTTGCCACATGGATGCCAAAACTGTGTTCGCTGCCTCCTTTTTTAAGCTTTCGCATAAAAATTACTTTATTCCCAACTTCTTTGATGGAAATGTGATAATTCTTGATACGCGACATAGTTGCTTCCATTTCGTTTAATTCATGATAGTGCGTAGCAAACAAAACTTTAGCCTTGAAAGCGGGGTGATTGTGGAGAAACTCCGCAATGGACCATGCTATGGATATTCCGTCATAAGTGCTGGTTCCCCGCCCAATTTCATCCAGCAGCAAAAGACTTCTGTTGGAAAGATTATTCAGGATGCTGGCCGTTTCATTCATTTCGACCATAAAAGTAGATTCCCCCGATGAAATGTTGTCTGAAGCTCCAACCCGGCTGAACACTTTATCAATTAATCCTATTTTGGCTTCGTCAGCTGGCACGTATGAACCGATTTGGGCCATCAAAACGATCAAAGCAACTTGTCGCAATAATGCAGATTTCCCGGACATGTTCGGCCCGGTTAAAATGATAATCTGTTGTTTTTTTATATCCAAAAAGATATCGTTGGGAACATAATGCTCATCCTGCGGCATATTTTTTTCAATGACAGGATGTCTTCCCTGTTTTATGTCCAGATCATAATTTTCAGTAATTTCAGGCCGCTGATATTGATTTTCAATGGAAACAACTGCGAAGGATACCAGACAGTCAATACTGGCGATCAGGGAGGCATCAAGCTGAATCGGTTTGATATAGTCTGTCGAATATCTTAGGATCTCTTCAAACAATTGTTGTTCAATGGTTTGGATCTTGTCCTCAGCCCCCAGAATTTTTTGCTCATATTCTTTTAGTTCGTTGGTGATATAACGTTCTGCATTGGTCAGGGTTTGTTTTCTGTTCCAATCCTCAGGGACTTTGTCTTTATGGGTATTGGTGACTTCAAGGTAGTATCCGAATACATTATTAAAACCAATCTTCAAAGACGGAATTCCGGTTTGTTTGCTTTCCCTTTGTTGGATTTGTTTCAGGAAATCTTTCCCCGAAAAGGCAATTTTTCTTAGTTCATCCAATTCTTCTGAAACACCTTCTGCAATGATATGACCTTTGTTTAATAAGACGGGGGGATCTTCGAAGAGTTCTCTTTCCAGTTTATTGGCGAGCGAAGTGCATGGATTGATCTGCTCGGCAATTTTCTCTAACGCCGGCAGACTATTGCCTGCACAGATGGTTTTGATTTCAGCAACAGAATGCAATGCATTTTTTAGGTGGATAAGCTCGCGTGGATTTGCCCTAAATGTCGACACTTTAGAGATGATCCGCTCCAAATCGCCGATCTTTTTGAATTCTGTTTTAAGTTTGTCGATACTTTCTGTATGTGACCTGAAATGGCTAACCACATCAAGTCTGTTTCCAATTTCCCGTTTGTTTTTCAAAGGCAGTGTAATCCAGCGCCTTAGAAGCCGTGCACTCATGGGGGAGTCAGTTCTGTCGATGACGTCTAACAAAGATTTCCCGCCTGGAAAAAGTGGATGGATCAATTCAAGATTACGAATGGTAAAATGATCAAGCCAAACGTAATCTCCTTCGTCAATCCGGCTTAATTTGGAAATGTGATCCAGTTTTTCGTGATGGGTCTCATAAAGATAATGCAGTGCTGCACCTGCTGCAACAATGGCTGAGCCAAAATCTTCAATGCCGAATCCTTTCAACGATGTTGTTTTAAAATGCCTGGTCAGAAGTTCATAAGCAAAATCTTTTGTAAAGACCCAGTCATCGAAAAAATTCAGGTAGAATTTATTCCCAAAATCTTCTAAAAATTGAATGCGGTTTTGACGTTGCACAATAACTTCGCTGGGTGCCATGGCTTGCAACAATTTATCAATATATTCCTTGTTTCCTTCGGCAATAAAAAATTCGCCGGTGGAAATATCCAGTAGTGCAATACCACAAATTCCGGAGGTGAGGTGTACAGCGGCAAGAAAATTATTCTCCTTTTGCTCCAGAACGTTGTCATTCATGGAAACACCAGGGGTTACTAATTCAGTAACGCCTCTTTTGACAATGTTTTTGGTGAGTTTTGGATCTTCAAGTTGATCGCAAATAGCCACCCTGTATCCAGCCCTGACAAGCTTAGGCAGATAGGTGTCCAGTGCATGATGAGGGAATCCGGCTAGTTCCACGTAAGCTGCAGAGCCGTTGCGTCTTCTGGTTAAAACAATGCCGAGAATGGATGAGGTTTTGATGGCATCTTCCCCAAAAGTTTCATAAAAATCGCCCACACGAAACAGTAAAAGTGCGTCTGGATATTTTGCTTTGATTGCATTGTACTGTTTCATTAAAGGCGTCTCCGCATATTTTGCCATAGCTTCCCGAAATTTTTTGTACAAATGTAACAAATGACTAAAATCAAAATGCATCCGGATCAGATTTAGGAGACGGAGAATTCGAAAACCGAATAATATTTAATGAGTTTTGATCGCTGTTGGTGATGTTTGAATTTGCGACGAAAATCCAGGTGAGTCCTGATAAAAGGAATAAACTGTGTATTTTTGCCCTGATAGATTTGAATAATGAGAAAATTGTTAAACGAAGAATTAAACAGGTTGGATTTGGAAGGATACAAGTCGGCACCTAAAACACCTGTAGTCGTTGTGCTTGATAATGTACGCAGTTTAAACAATATAGGCTCAGCTTTCAGGACTTCTGATGCCTTCCGGGTTGAAGCGGTTTATTTGTGTGGTATTACGGCCGTACCGCCTCATCGGGATATTCAAAAAACTGCACTTGGGGCAACGGAATCAGTTGAATGGAAGTATTTTAAAACTACCCATGAAGCAGTTATAGAGCTAAAAAGCAGGTCCTTTCGGATTGTCGCTGTTGAACAGGCTGACAAGAGTGTTAATTTACAGGATTTTAATATTGCATCTGGTCAAGGTTACGCTTTCGTTTTTGGTAATGAAGTGAAAGGTGTTGAGGATGAAATAGTTCGTTTGGCAGAGGAAGTTGTGGAGATTCCACAATTCGGAACAAAACATTCTTTGAACATTTCTGTGAGCATTGGAATTGTTCTTTGGGATTACTTGTTGAAAAACAGATAGTTAGAATATATTATATTAATCTGAATCTTTCCATCTGATTTTTTAATTACTTTTTGCAGAAATAAATAATTTTGTATCTTTGCGTATATAATGAAAAGGGCGTACTATGTCATTTTGAGTTCTAAAATTGATAAATAATTCTTTATTTCTAATACTTAACAGATATGAAAAAAACTAATTCCTTATTAAACAAAGTACTTTTTTTGAGTCTTTTTTTAGCCCTGCCTATAATGTTCTACGGGCAGACCACTAATAACAAGGATAAGAAAGATGTGAAGAAAACACAAACTACCTTCACGCCTTATTTCTTCTTTCAAGGCGACATAGGTTTCAGCTGGCCATGGGCAGATGTGGCTACTACCAAGATTGTCCCTGATCTGAGAAGTAATGTATTTCAGGTAAATGGAGACCTGTCTTTAGGTTATCAGTTTAATAGTTGGATGAATGTTTATGGAAACTTCACCCGAGGCTTTGTAAGTGGCCGTCTGTGGAGCAAAAATAATTCCTTCTTTCCCTATGCAGGAAAAAATTTATTGTTCACAGCAGATTATTATGGTCCGGACTTGAACGTGGGATTTAATCTTTCCAATGTTTTTGCCGGAATCAAAGACCGCAAATTCTTTGTTGGAGCTCATGTTGGCTTAGGACAAATTCAATGGAAATCGGAACTTATGGATGAATCCAATACGTCAACTGTTTACTCCACCTATGGTTATAAGGATGGTCTCGCTGCTACGCAGGGGAAGGGTATTAACAAACGTAAAGTAGCTATGGACATTCCCATTGGAGTAAATTTAAACTATAAAATTAATGATACCTGGACTCTGTATGGCGATTATACTTACTCCTGGCTTGATACTGACCTATTAGATGGTGGAGTCGTTTCAGGTGGGAATGATGCTATTCTCAGAGCAAACATAGGTGCCCGCCTAAACCTGAATAATGCATTTGCCGGAAGTAAGACGATGGCAAATAAATTTGATCAGGATGTGAAACTGGCCGCTACACCTGAGCCGCTGGTTAAAAAAGGTAAAGATATTAATATTGATATTAAAGGAACTATTTCCCAAAAGTACTTTAATAAAAAGGCTGTCATGATGATTCAGCCGGTTTTGACCTATGAAGGGGGTCAAACTTTATTAAAACCGATTGTATTAAAAGGTGAAGAAGTTGCTGGTGAAGGAGAACTCATAAACTATGCTAATGGGGGTTCCTTCAATTATACTGCTACAATTCCTTACGAAAAAGGAATGGAAGTAGGCGAATTGCATGTTGCACCTGTTGTTTATGCTTATTCAGGTCAGAATTTCAATTCAGCTAAAGATGCTTTGGCCCAAGGTAAAAAAGCAATTCAGCTTTCAGACAGGAAATTGGCAGATGGTACTATTATTACTGCTTCTGATATGCAGACAGCCCCTATGGGAGCTCAAGCAACAACCGTTGTTCCTGTGACTTCGGGACAAGGGTTTATTTACATTTTTGCACCTGATGGCTATCAGAAGGTTACTGTTAAAACGAATTCTTCTAACATCTACTTTAGAAAGAATATTGCAAAACTTGAATGGGGTTTGAAGCTTAACAAAAACAAAGACAATTATGATGCTTTGAAGAATAACCTTTCCAACCTAAATGAAGGATGGACCGTTAAAGGCGTCGAAATTGACGGATGGGCTTCACCTGAAGGAGAGAATTCCTTTAACACAAATCTTTCTCAAAATCGTGCAAATACTGCTAAGAAATATCTTGAAGCTAAGATCAAAAGAGAACTTCGTAAGAAAAATAATGGATTTGCATTCAAGAGTGTGAAAGATGTTCAGTTCACTACCGTTGCTAACGGACCAGATTGGAACGGATTCATGAAAGCTGTTCAAAACTCTAACATTAAAGACAAATCTTCTATCACAAACGTTATTAACTCAGCTCAGGAAAGCCAGAGAGAAACTGAGATCAGGAACATGATCAAGGTTTATCCTGAAATTGCAACTAAGATCCTTCCTTCTTTGAGAAGGGCTGTAATTAAAGTCAATGCTTTTGAACCGAAAAGGACGGATGCTGAAATTTCACAATTGGCAACTAGCCCAAACAATGCTAAGTTAAGTATTCATGAATTGCTTTATGCAGCTACTTTGACAAATGACCTGAATACAAAGGTTGAGATTTACAAGAATCTGATGACCAAAGAGCCACGCTGCTGGAGAGCAGTTGCTAACGCTGGCGCTGTTGAAACAGCTATGGGAAATATGAACGAAGCAAAAGCTTTGTTGATGAAAAGTGAAAATATGAACCCCAAATCTGTTGAAGTTGAAAATAGCTTAGGTATTCTCCAGGCTAAGATGGGTAACTTCGATGAAGCAACGAATTACTTCACAAAGGCCCAGGAATTGGGTGCTGATGAAAATTACAACCTTGGCCTTATGAATATTGCTAAAGGTAATTATCAGCAAGCTGTTAATCTCCTCAGCGGATTTAAATGCGATTATAACCTAGGTTTGGCTCAAATGCTGAATGGTGATAATAATGCAGCAAGCAGCACCTTACAGTGTGCAAATGAAAATGCAAACACTGATTATCTGTTGGCTGTATTGAATGCACGTCAAGGAAATAAATCAGGCATGCTTAATTACCTGACTAAGGCTATTAAAATGGAAGGCAGCCTTGCAGAAAAAGCCTCTAAAGATCGTGAATTCATTAAATATTTTAATGAACCTGACTTTAAAGCTTTGGTTGGATCCAAATAGTTTTAAGTTGACAAGAATATCAAAGGAGGCTGTTTGCTTTAGCGGATAGCCTCTTTTGTTTATTGGCAATAAGGGTTGGATGGTTGAAGGATGTTTGGATATATCATCTGAGATGTTGGAGTTGAATGAATTATGAAAAATTCAAATAACTTTAGGTACTTCCTTAACTTTTTTTATCCTTCCATAAATTGTTTGGCATTTTTGCTTTTAGGATTGTTTTATCTTTGTCAAAAAAATCGTCATGACGAATATCCATACAACAAAAGATTTGCCAAAAATAACTACCCATGTGCTTCAGGAAATGAAGCTCCGAGGTGAAAAAATAGCCATGCTCACCGGTTATGATTTTTCCATGGCCAAGCTTTTGGATGAAGCCGGTATTGATGTTATTTTGGTGGGAGATTCAGCGTCTAACGTGATGGCCGGGCATGCTACGACATTGCCAATTACACTGGATCAAATGATTTATCATGCAGCATCAGTTATGAGAGGTGTGACGAGGGCGCTTGTAGTAGTTGACCTTCCTTTTGGATCCTATCAGGGAAATTCAAAGGAGGCTCTTAATTCAGCAGTGAGAATCATGAAGGAATCAGGAGCTAATGCTGTGAAAATGGAGGGAGGACAGGAAATTGCAGAATCCATCAACAGGATTCTGAGTGCAGGTATTCCGGTTTTGGGACATCTGGGATTGACGCCCCAATCCATAAATAAATTTGGAACTTATGTGGTTCGCGCCCGTGACGAAAAGGAAGCGGAAAAACTAAAACAGGATGCACGCTTTTTGGAAGAAGCTGGCTGTTTTGGGGTGGTACTTGAAAAAATACCTGCAAAATTAGCGGGTGAAGTTACTTCATCCGTAAAGATTCCGATTATCGGTATCGGAGCTGGGCCTCATGTGGACGGACAGGTGTTGGTTTTGCATGATATGTTGGGTATTAATCAGGAATTTTCACCGCGTTTTTTGAGAAGATACCACAATCTCCATGATGAGATTATTGGAGCACTTTTATCTTATATCCATGATGTGAAAGCTACTGATTTCCCGAACAGCAAAGAACAATATTAAGGTTTCTTAAATTCCCTTTTTTAATATGCCAACGCTTTCGCTTGATGAGAGAATCTTGTATGAAGATAACCATCTTATTATTCTGAATAAGGAACCCTCTGAAATTGTTCAGGGAGACAAGACAGGAGATGAGCCTGTAAGCGAACAGCTTAAGAAATACCTTAAAAATAAATATAATAAACCCGGAAATGTTTTTCTTGGAGTTGTTCACCGTCTTGATCGTCCGGTGAGCGGTGTTGTTGTTTTTACAAAGACAAGCAAAGCCCTGACAAGAATGAACGAGCTGCTGAAACATAGAGCTTTGAAGAAAACCTATTGGGCTATAGTTAAGAACCCACCGCCATTTTCGGAAAGAGAACTGATTCATTATCTGGTGAGAAACGAGAAGAACAACAAATCTTATATTTATGATAAGCCTGCAAAAAATAGCAAAGAAGCTGTGCTAAATTACAGTTTAAAAGCGCGGAGCAAAGATTATTATTTGCTGGAAATCGACCTGAAGACAGGACGGCATCATCAGATCAGGGCGCAATTGTCAGCGATTGGATGTCCGATCAAAGGAGATCTGAAATATGGGTTTCCAAGAAGTAATCCGCATGCTTCCATAAGTCTCCATGCCCGCAAAGTGGTTTTTGTTCACCCTGTTTCGCATGAAGCACTAGAAATTGTTGCAAAGCCACCCACTGATGCTCTGTGGGATTATTTTGTGGATCTATTGAAAGAGTAGCACTAAAAATTGACAAGTAATCACATTATTATTTTCACAACAGAATTATTACAATGGGTTCCCATTCAAAAATAAAAGTCTATTCTCCACTTGAAGAAAGGCTAAATATTCTTTCGCATGGATTGGGTTTTTTGCTCGCCATTCCGGCTTCAATACTGTTAATCATTAAAGCTTCACTTCACGGTGATCCATGGCAGATTGTTAGCGTAAGCATCTATGGGGTCTCATTATTGACACTGTATCTTGCATCTGCACTGTATCATAGCGCAAAGAATGAGAAACGTAGGCACCGGTTAAACATTTTTGATCATGCTTCTATCTATTTACTGATTGCAGGAACTTACACCCCTTTTGTTTTGGTGACATTACGCGGCCCATGGGGCTGGAGCCTTTTTGGTGTGGTTTGGGGAGCAGCTATAGGCGGTATTATTTTAAAACTTTATTTTACGGGTCGCTTCGACCTGGTTTCTACAATTGCTTACGTCTTGATGGGCCTTGTTGTGCTGGTAGCCATTAAACCGCTTGTGAATAACATGCCGTTGCCCGGATTGTATTGGCTTGTTGCAGGTGGAGTTAGCTATATTGTTGGTGCAGTATTCTACATGCAGAGAAAGATGCAGTACCACCACGCAATTTTTCATGTATTGGTTTTACTCGGAAGTTTTTGCCACTATTGGCTAATATACCAGTACGTAATAAACTGATTTTATTGCAGTAAATGATTATTTCTTAAAGACTGTCATGCCAGGAAGTGCTTTGTTGTTAAAATCAAACAATGCCAGATTTTCCCAGGTAGAACCATTTCTTGCCTGAGGCCCCTTAAAAGCAACCCAATCTGGTTCCCAGTAACAGAAACCCATATTTTCAGGATTGTTGCCTAAGACATTGCGCAGACTCAAAAGATAGTTTTTCTGACCTTCTGGTGTGGCCGGATATTGTGACATGAGTTGACTGCTATCGCCTATGGTATTATTCGTCCAGTCGTTCCAGCCAAGTGTGAAAGGATATGCTGTTTCTGCTATCACAACCTTCTTATTAAATACTGTCGAAAGACGGCTTAGTGAATCTTCCATCGTGTTCAGGTCTTTTCCGTGCCACCAGGGATAATACGATATTCCTATGATGTCGTAATCAACATTGTGGGATTGCAATAACCGATAAAACCAAAAAGCACCCTTGTAACCGGCAAAATGAAGTATTATCTTGGTGGAATCATCCACATCTCTCACTGCTTTTATCCCTTTATTTAACAAAGCAATAAATGTGTTTGTATTGTCAACTTTCCCATCATTCCAAAGAAAACCGTCATTAATTTCATTACCTATTTGGACATAATCAGGTTGAATGGCTCTAACTACACGTTTTGTATATTGATAGACACTGTCTTCCAAAGCCTGGGTGCCTAAATTCGCCCAACTTGCAGGCTTGGTTTGATGCCCCTGGTCTGCCCATGTGTCGGAATAATGGATGTCCAGCCACACTTTCATTCCGGCAGTGTGAACAGTTTTGGAAAACGCCAGCACTTCTGAAAAACTACTGTGAACCATTGCAGGTTGGTACCAAAGTCTCATCCTGACCGTATTGCAGCCGTTATTTTTAAAAATTATCAGGGTCCATTGCTTTTCCAGTGCTATCATAAAGGATAGCTCCTACAGACTCGATCTCCGGAAGATAAGAAAGGTCTGCCCCACGGATAATTGTTTGCTGTTCACTAATAGGATTGTTTGGATTATTGGGTTCGTGAGAGATATTATTAGTGAAACTCTATTTTGAAAATCCGCGATAAGCGGAGCATTCGAAATAGT
>CAZPPK010000055.1:0-17367 GCA_964588415.1 uncultured Lentimicrobiaceae bacterium | reverse complement strand
TATGTATTATCAATAAATTTATTTTGGTAGTGACTCCAGCCTAAATAAATAAAATAAACTCTTAGAATTATAAAATTATCTCATTCGGATATATCACTTTTTGTTTCTACGATTGATTTTCAGGGGCCAATTTTATATTATAGTTAAGTTTCTTTTCCTATTTTTGAAAAAACAAGCCAATGTACCTTACGAACCGCGAATTATTTTACCGGAATGTTGCCATTCCTTCTGAAGAGCCCGAAGCACTTGAAATTGTCAGGGCTGAAGGCATTTATATTTATGATGATCTGGGAAATGAATACGTCGATCTGGTGTCGGGAGTTTCGGTAAGTAATGTGGGCCACTTGCATCCTAAAGTGGTAAAAGCGGTTGAAGATCAGATAAAAAAATATATGCACCTGATGGTGTACGGAAAATATATTCAGTCTCCCCAGGTTCAATTAGCCGGTCTGATGACGAAGCATCTTCCGGAAAGTCTCGACTCTGTTTTTTTTGTGAATTCAGGCAGTGAAGCCATTGAAGGAGCATTGAAACTTGCCAAAAGGATGACCGGTCGTACGGAAATGATCGCGTTTAAGGATGCTTATCACGGACACACGCACGGAGCCATGAGTTTGTTGGGAAACGAAGAGATGAAATATGCTTTTTATCCCTTGCTTCCGGATACCCGGTTTCTGGAGTTTAACGATTTAGAAAGTCTGGCACAGATCACCGAAAAAACGGCTTGTGTACTTATCGAACCGATTCAGGCTGAAGCCGGTATTATCATTCCTAATAAAAACTACCTTCGTTCTTTAAGAGTGCGTTGTAACGAAACAGGAACCGTTCTTATTTTTGATGAAGTACAAATGGGCTTTGGACGTACGGGTGAATTATTTGCTTTTGAGCATTTTGGAGTCGTTCCTAACATTTTATGCCTTGCCAAAGCCATGGGTGGCGGTATGCCGATTGGCGCTTTTGTCTCTTCAAAAGAGAATATGAAATTGTTGACGCACCATCCTGATCTGGGGCATATTACTACTTTTGGAGGTCATCCTGTCAGCTGCGCCGCTGCACTTGCCAGCCTTGAAGTGATCCTTCAGGAAAAGCTACACAAGCAGGCACAGGCAAAAGGAAGAATGTTTGTGAAAAAATTAAGCGGTCACCCCCTTGTGAAGGAAATCCGGCAGATTGGTTTGATGATGGCTATTGAGTTGATTGACGAAAATACTCTGAACCTGGCGGAACGTGAAATGTTTAAATCCCGCCTGATCATTGACAGGTTTCTTTTTAACAATAACAGTTTTCGAATTGCACCACCACTTACCATTACTGAAGAAGAAATTGAGAAAATATCGAAACTTATAATTACAAGTCTTAATCAAATATAGAAATTTTGAAACAGTTTTTTTACTCGTTTTTAGTTTTATTACTATGGACAGGTACCGGCTTTGCACAAGACCGTATCAGCAGTCCAAATTTTGAAACACGTTCTATGGTCCTTGCCCAGCATGGCATGGCATGTACCAGCCAGCCATTGGCTACTCAAATTGCTATAGATATTCTCAAAAAGGGAGGAACAGCCGTAGATGCTGCTATCGCTGCTGATGCAGCCCTTGGGCTTATGGAACCTACAGGAAGCGGTATGGGAGGCGATTTATTTGCCATTGTCTGGGATGCCAAAACACAAAAATTATATGGTCTTAATTCCAGCGGTCCGTCTCCAAAATCATTGACGCTGGATTGGTTTCACAAACACGGTTATAAATTTATTCCACCCACCGGACCTTTGCCGGTTTCTGTTCCGGGATGTGTGGACGGATGGAATGAATTGCACAAACGTTTTGGTAAACTTCCTATCAAAGAAATCTTGCAACCGGCTATTAATTATGCCCGTGAAGGGTATCCGGTTACGGAGTTGATTGCCTACTACTGGAAACTGAATGCCCGTGTATTAAAAAAATTTCCGGGATATGTCAAGGTCTATATGCCGGGCGGTAAAGCACCTTCCGAAGGACAAGTTTTTAGAAACCCCGAATTGGCCAATACATTGCAAATGCTGGCTAATACGGGATTACGTTACTTTTATGAAGGAGAACCCGCTCATGTTATTGACAAGTTTATGAAAGAGCAGGGTGGATTCCTTTCCTATAATGATTTAGCTTCTTATCACGCTCAATGGGGACAACCTTTAAGCACTAATTACCGTGGCTATGATGTATGGGAACTTCCCCCGAACGGTCAGGGAATTGCTGTTTTGCAAATGCTGAATATGCTTGAAAATTATAATATTAAAGCTATGGGATTTGGAAGCGCACAATACATTCATTTGCTTACCGAAGTTAAGAAACCGGTTTATGAAGACCGGGCCAAGTTTTATTCAGATCCAAGATTTAATAAAATCCCGATAAAGGAACTGATTTCCAAAAAGTATGCAAAGGAAAGGTTGAAATTATATAATCCAAACAAAGCAGCCAATTATTATCCTGCCGGACAACCGGAGAAGGGAAATACCATTTACCTGACAGTGGCTGATCAATATGGAAATATGGTTTCGTTCATTCAAAGTAATTACAGGGGAATGGGTTCCGGCATGTGTCCGACAGGTCTTGGATTTGATCTTCAGGACAGAGGAGAACTCTTTGATTTGCAGCCCGGACATTTCAATACGTATGCACCGGGAAAAAGACCATTCCACACAATCATCCCGGCTTTTGTCACAAAAGACGGAAAGCCATGGCTGAGCTTTGGTGTGATGGGTGGCGCCATGCAACCACAGGGCCAGGTGCAGGTGTTGGTGAACCTGATTGACTTTGGGATGAACCTTCAGGAAGCCGGCGATGCACCGCGTATTCGTCATGATGGATCATCACAACCTACAGGTACAAAAATGCAGGGAACCGGCTGGCTGAACATGGAGAGCGGTTTTAGTTATGATACCATCAGAAAACTGATGGAAATGGGACATAAGATTAAATTCTCCCTTGGTGGCTACGGTGGTTATCAGGCCATTATGTGGGACAGCAAAAATAAGGTTTATTATGGGGCTTCGGAATCGCGAAAAGACGGTGAAGCCGCCGGTTACTAAAATTGAAATGATAGAAAAAACAACGAAGATCATCGAAATAATCAAGGAGAAGATTGATCAGCCTGATCAGACTTCACCTTCAGCTTATACAAACTGGTTGCGGCCCGTTGCTAAAGCTGCAGAATATGGTTCACTGACTTTTGAGTATGAAATCCGCAAAGAGATGACAAATCCTGCTGAAATATTGCATGGAGGTGTGGTGGCAGGGATTGTGGACGATCTGATGGGCGCGACTATCTATTCGATGGAGCTTCCTGGATTGTACGTAACGGTAAATCTCGATGTGAGCTTTTTTGCAATTGCAAAGCTGGGAGACGTTATTCAGGCTAAAACCAAATTGCTTAAAAAAGGAAGAAAAATCATAAATATGGAGTGCGAAGTATGGCACCCCGCAAAAAACAGACTTGTGGCCAAAGGCAGTGCTAACCTGATCCGTGCTGATTTATAATGCCTGTATTTGAACTTAGAGATACGATCATTTTTCCCAAACCACAGCTGGCACGTGCAGACGGCTTATTGGCGGTAGGTGGGGATTTGTTGCCACAACGGCTGATGCTGGCATATAGCAATGGTATATTTCCCTGGTATTCCGAGGAAGGCCCTATTTTGTGGTGGTCACCCGATCCCAGAATGGTTCTCTTTCCCAATGAATTCAAAAGGCACAAGAGTTTAAGAAAGGAAGTCAATAGCCATCGTTTTGATGTTACTTTCGATAAGGATTTCGATGCTGTAATTTCATCCTGCGGAAGCATTCCCCGGCAAGGGCAGGAGAGAACCTGGGTTACCCGGGAAATGATCGAAGCCTATTCGCGCCTTTTTGATATGGGTGTTGCCCATTCTGTGGAAGTCTGGCAAAAGGGTAATCTTGTGGGAGGCCTGTACGGATTGAAGATTGGGAAGGTGTTTTTTGGAGAGTCCATGTTTCATTTGGTCCCCAATGCATCCAAAGTAGGACTTTGGCACTGTGTTGAATGGTTAATGGAAGAAGGTGTGGAATTAATTGATGCACAGCAGGAAACAACGCATTTAGCGTCTTTGGGTGCTCGTTTGATTTCCAGAGAAAGTTTTCTATATTTGCTTTTTAAATTGATAACGTGAATAATTTTTGATAAAGTTTGAGAATGGAAAAAGAACAAAAAAAGGAATTTATGGGAAAAGCTATTTCATTGGCAATGTCCAATGTTACAAGCTTAAAAGGTGGCCCTTTTGGTGCGGTTATTGTAAAAGATGGTAAGGTCATAGGTTCTGGAAATAATCGGGTTACGCTACTTAATGATCCATCTGCCCATGCTGAAATCATGGCCATTCGGGATGCATCCAAAAATCTGAACACTTTCGATTTGTCAGGCTGTGAAATTTATTCAAGTTGCGAACCCTGCCCAATGTGCCTCGGCGCTATTTACTGGGCAAGGCTGGATAAACTTTATTATGCATCTACCAAAGACGACGCAGCTGCTGCAAACTTTGATGATTCACATATTTATAAAGAATTTGCTTTACCAAAAGAAGAGCGCAGACTTCAGTCTGTTCAAATGATGCGAGACGAAGCGGTTAAAGTTTTTGATGAATGGGTTCATTCTGAGAATAAGACCCCCTATTAAAAGCATTGGAAAACAATATTGAACGGGCTGTAGAATTACTAAAAACCTCTACACATGCAACGGCTTTCACGGGAGCCGGAATATCTGCGGAAAGTGGCATACCAACTTTTCGTGGTGATAATGGTTTTTGGAGCCAATATGATCCAATGATACTGGATATTGAATTCTTCAAAAATAATCCCCTTAAGTCATGGAAAGTGATCAAAGAAATATTTTATGATTTCTTTGATCACTCCATACCCAATGATGCGCATACGTCCTTGGCGAAAATGGAGCAATGTGGTTTTCTTAAAAGGATTATTACCCAGAATATTGATAATCTTCATCAGGAAGCCGGGAGCAAAAATGTGGTTGAATTCCATGGTAGCTCCCATACTTTGGTTTGCCTGGATTGCAAGAGTCGTTTTAACCCATCGGAGATGATCTTGGATAACCTTCCGGTAAGATGTAGCACGTGTGGCGGATTGCTCAAACCGGATTTTATATTCTTCGGTGAAGATATTCCCAAACAGGCTTTTCTTGATGCAATGGAAGAAGCAAAAAAGTCAGATGTAATGCTGGTGATCGGAACATCTGGAGAAGTGATGCCAGCGAGTCAGGTACCTTTGCTTGCCAAACAATCGGGAGCTAAGATTATCGAAGTAAATATCCAGCATTCACATTATACGAATGAAATAACTGATGTCTTTCTTGAAGGGAAAGCGTCGGAAACATTGATTTTGATGGCAGGTGAGCTTTTTGGAGATTGATAGTTGTCCCGGAGCAATCTTTTCCTTATTTGCCGAGATACTTTGCCAATTTTTCCATTAAGACTTCAATTTCAATGGGTTTGGGAATGAAATCGTCACATCCTACCTTTTTAGCCCTTTTTTTGTCTTGTGGAAAAACCAGCGCTGTTTGTGCAATCACAGGCAGCCCCGGACGTATCATTTTGATTTCTTCTGTGGCTTCGAAGCCCGTTTTGACAGGCATTTTCAAATCCATTAAAATCAGATCAATTGCCGGATCGTTTTTAACTGCTTCAACGGCATCATTGCCATTTTTCACAAAAATCAGTTGCGTGATATTTTTCAGAGTTCTTTCAAAATAAATACAAGAAATAGGATCGTCCTCAACGATAAGTATTGTTTTGTCCGACCAATCTGGACATTGATTCATCATTTCGAAAAGTTAAAAGTGGTTTGGGTCAATGATTTGTTTCAGTTTGCTAAATTATGGATTTTATAATTGTTATATGCTTTTTTTGCAAGATTTTTTCTCTTTTCTTGCAAAAAAAGCAGAATTGCATTTAAATCCCGGTAACATTAAAATACTAATTTTGCCCCGAACCAGTTTGGTTTGGAGTGAAACATATCCGCAAAGACTTTTTGTCTAAGAATGGCAAGGATAGTATAGCCTTTTCAACAAGAATCTAAAATTTATAATTATTTGATAAACAATAATATATGAATATAGTAATCATTGCAATAACAGTTATTGTTTCCGTGCTTGCATTTTACAATGCCGAGCTAATGAACCGGTTGCAATTTAATGCTTATCAAATTAAACATCACAAACAAGGCTGGCGTTTTGGCTCTTATGCTCTGGTTCACGCCGATTGGCTTCATCTGTTGATAAACATGTGGGTGCTCTATTCCTTTGGAGATATCGTGTTGCATTCGTTCGGAATATATTTCGGGCTTAAAGGTTTTGCCTATTATTTGTTGTTGTACATCGGCGGGGTTTTGTTTTCGATACTCTTTGATTATGGAAAGAATAAAGATAATATCTACTACAATGCTGTGGGGGCCTCCGGTGCCGTGGCAGCCGTTGTTTTTGCGAGTATTATGATTTATCCTGTGGGAGGTATTTATTTGTTCCCAATCCCATTCTCCATTCCTTCCTGGTTATTTGGAATCCTATTTTTGGTTTATTCAGCGTACATGCAGAAAAAAGGAAGCGGCCGGATTGGGCACAGCGCGCATTTTTGGGGGGCTATTTTCGGTATTGCGTTTACCATAATTCTTGTTCCGCATGTTCTGAGCAGCTTCATTAGTCAATTATTCTAAAGATACTGGTTTAATCTTCTTTTTCCCCAGGATAAACATCAATTCTGTGATCATAATAGAATATTGTTTCTGATGTGATGAATTGCGCTACAACAAAGCTGTTCTTTCAGCATTTGTTTTATTTTTGTTTAATGAGCAACAAATTTCTGAAAAACCTGGCTTTTTTACTGTTTCTCAATCTCCTTGTGAAACCCTTCTGGATATTGGGAATTGACAGGCAGGTTCAGAATGTGGTTGGAACGCAAGACTATGGATTTTACTTTGCCATTTTCAATTTCTCTTACCTGTTCGTTATTTTCCTTGACTTTGGAATCGCCAATTATAACAATCGTAATATCGCCCGCAACGGTGAATTGCTCCAGTCACATTTTGGTGGCATTGCTTCCTTAAAATTGATCCTTGGCGTTTTTTATGGACTTATAATTTTCCTGCTTGGTTTGTTGATTGGATATGACCGCCATCAGATGATCTTGCTGGCCTGGATTGGTTTTAACCAGTTTATACTTTCGTTCATACTCTACCTCCGTTCCAATATTTCAGGTTTGCTGTTGTTTAAAACTGACAGTATTATTTCTGTGCTCGACCGCCTTTTAATGATTGCGATCGTAGGCGTACTTCTTTGGACAGGCATTGCCAAAGGAAAGTTTGCCATCGAGTGGTTTGTTTACTCCCAGACTGCTGCTTATTTGGTTACTGCTTTCGTTGCTCTTTTTGTCTTATTAAAAAATTCGGGAAAAATTTCCCTCCGCTGGGACTGGCCCTTTTTCAAATCCACCATTAAAAGCAGCTTGCCTTTTGCACTTTTGTTTTTAATCATGAGTTTTTATTCAAGAGTAGACAGTGTGTTGATTGAAAGATTATTACCCGGTTCTTCAGGCGGAGAACAGGCAGGAGTTTATGCCCAGGCTTATCGTTTGCTGGATGCCGGTCAAAATATGGCTTTTCTTTTTGCTGTCCTTTTATTACCGTTGTTCTCCAAAATGATCAAGGAACGGCAGGCAGTAGGGCCACTTGTAAAGCTCTCATCTTCTATTCTTCTTGCAGGCGCGTTGCTGATTGCCATCAGCTCACAGTTTTATGCCAGGGATTTGATGACTTTAATGTATTCCAGGCATCTGGGAGAAGGGATGGCGGCTTATGCTTTGCGAATGAATCAGTCCGCAGCGATTTTCGGGCTTTTGATGTGGAGCTTTGTTGCGATATCTTCAAGTTATATTTTTGGTACGCTGCTAACTGCCAACAATAATTTAAATGTTCTGAACGTAGTGGCTTTTTCAGGGCTGGCATTAAACCTTGTCCTTAATTTTCTCCTCATACCGTCTTACCAGGCTTATGGTTCAGCAGTGGCAACATTTGTTACTGAATTTCTCACGGCAGGACTACAGATTTATTTGGTTGTGAAGTATTTTCAAATGAAAATAAACTGGAAGCTGGTTTTGAGTTTTGCCGGTTTTATTATTTCGCTTGTTATTATCGGGGTTATCATGCAGGATTTTTTAACGATTGACTGGAAGGTTAAATGGCTGATATTTTTGATGGCAGGTGGAATAGTTGCCGTGTTGTTAAGACTATGGAACTTGAAAAATTTTGTAAAAATTGCTTTTGATCAGTCAGAAAAATAGTTACGTGCTTTCTCTGCTTTTCACCTGATTTATTTTATAAATTTGAATTTTGAAGCAAAAAGCACATTTCAAGAACAATGGTTTCTCTATAATTTAACTTCTTGGATAATTATGGATTATGCGGATTGTAAAAAATTTTAAAGTCTTTTTGATCTTTTGAAAAAGAAAGGTTAAAGGTGCTTTGATAAATAATAACAGAGTATGGAATATAATTTTGAAAGCCAAAAGCTGATGCTTATTTTGAAAAAGTGGAAATACCACTTTCTGATCATTTTAGCCATTGCGACTGTTGCTGCAGCTTTTTTCTCGGGACCACGGTTTATTGTACCGATGTATAAATCTTACGCCATCGTTTACCCCGATAATTTAAAGACTTACTCCAAAGAAAGCACGACTGAGCAAATGATTCAGATATTTCAATCCCAGGATATTGTGGATAGTATGATTTCAAAGTACAATCTGGCAGAACGCTATGATATTGATCCCCACTATAAATACTTCAGAACAGAATTGCTCAGGCTCTACCATGAAAATGTCAGCATTAGCAAAACGAGTTATGAAGCTGTTGAAATTAACGTCCTCGACAGAAATCCGGATACTGCCAGGTTGATGGTGGACAATATGCTCTCGTTGTTTAACAAAAAGGTCAGAAAGATGCAGAAGGAAAAGTTTGGAGAGTTAGCCAACGCTTATGCGGGACAACTTAAGCGAAAAAGGATCACTATGGATTCGCTGCGCAATGTTTTGAGTCAACTGGGCAAGATGGGCATTTTCGAATACAACTACCAGTCGCAACAGATTATGAAGGCTTATCTGAATCAGGATAATGGTTCTGGAAAACAAAGTATAAAAGAAGCTAAAACATTGATGAAGAATATGGGAAAATACAGCGGTGTTTTGGTTCAAACCCAACAAATGCTCTCAGCAGAAGCTAATTCTTATGTGGCTGTCAAGTTAAGTTATGAGTTGGAATACAGGCATGTAGCCTCCAATGTAACTTATACCAATGTCATCACATATCCTTTCGTTGCTGATAAAAAATCATACCCAATCCGGTGGCTCATTGTTTTGTTGGTTGACGTGGCTGCCATGGCATTGTCGTTGTTATTGATCATTTTTCTTGACAGGAAATCATTTTCTGCTTCTTAGTCCATGATTCACAAGGAACAAACAAAGAAACTGGCCGTACTTTACTTTGCAATAGCATTATTCTTAAGTCTTGGATTTTATGTGATGCTTAAAAAGGAGAGCTATTGGCTCTTTTCTTTGCCCTTGGTTTTGATTATTGCCTATTATTATCTTATCTCTTTGGATAAGATTGTACTACTGATCACCTTTCTGACGCCACTTGCCGTAACGCTTAAGGATTCTGCACTTGGAGCTGCCTTGTCGGTACCTTCCGAACCACTCATGTTTGGTGTGTTGGTGATCTTTTTAGTGAACATGATCTTGGCAGGTCATTATAATAATAAGAAAGTATCTTCCCATATCATTTCTTATCTGATTTATTTTAACCTGCTATGGATGTTTATTACTTCCTTTAGTAGTGCTATGCCGTTGGTCTCTTTTAAACATTTGCTTTCCAGAATATGGTTTGTAATTCCATTCTATTTTGTTACCATCCCCATGTTTCGTGTCAAGAAAAATATTCACAGGTTTATCTGGCTATATATTCTGGGTTTGACTATCGTCGTGATCTATACGCTGATAAGACATTCAGGATACAGTTTTAATGAAGATTCAGCTCACTGGGTCATGACGCCATTTTATAATGATCATACTGCCTACGGGGCAGCATTAGCCATGTTCTTACCGATTCTGGCAGGTTATACTTTCTTTCCCGCCATTTCGGTTTGGAAAAGAATTACTGCGCTTTCTTTTTTTGTTTTGTTTGCTGTGGCTTTGACTTTTTCATACAGTCGGGCAGCATGGCTCAGCGTGGCAGTGGCACTGTTTGTTTTTTTACTGGTAATTTTTCATGTCCGTTTCCGTTGGGTAGCTTTCGGGACGGCCTTTTTATTGATTATGTTGTTTTCCTTTCAACAGCAAATATTTGAGAAACTTGAAAAAAACAAACAGGATTCGTCCACCAGCTTTGTCGATCATGTTGAATCGATGAGCAATATTTCGTCAGACGCATCAAATGTGGAGCGTTTGAACCGTTGGGCATCTGCGATCCGTATGTTCGAGCAAAGGCCATGGCTTGGCTGGGGCCCTGGAACTTTTCAGTTTGAGTATGCTCCTTTTCAGCTTGCCAGGGAAAGAACACAGATTTCAACCAATTTCGGCGATCGTGGTAATGCGCATAGTGAATATCTGGGGCCGCTTTCGGAAGAAGGAGTCCTCGGTTTGATCAGTGTTTTACTTCTTTTTGGTTTTGCAATTAAAACCGGATTAAAGATTCATCGCTACGGCGGGAGCCGAGAATTGAAATTCATTAGCCTGATGATTACGCTGGGGCTGATAACCTATTTTTTCCACGGGTTTATGAATGATTTCCTGAATACAGACAAATTATCAGTCCCTGTATGGGGTTTTATGGCGATATTAGTCAGCCTTGATATCCATCATCTTCAGGAAGATACGGAATAAAATCAGCTGATTTGAGAGTTTGTGGCCGTTTTTTATTTTACTATCCGATAGTTCTTGGGATTTTTATGCTTCATTCATCTTTGTGCGTTTCCCGCCGCTCTGTCACCATCCAACCATTCTGCCTCTCAACCGAATAACAAAAAAGGCTGCCCTTTTGAGACAGCCCCACTAATTTTTCGCCTTTCAGCTCTATTCTTTTACCCTTTCTGAGTATTCATGTGTACGGGTATCCACTTTAATTTTATCGCCAATGTTGATAAAAAGCGGAACTTTTATGATCGCACCGGTTTCCATAGTAGCATCTTTAAAAGTATTGGTAGCCGTATTCCCTTTCTCGCCAGGTTCGGTATAGGTTACTTCCAATGTTACATAGGGAGACATTTCGCACTCGATAGCAGAGTCTGTTTCGGTATGGAAAGCAATGGTTACCATTTCTCCTTCTTTGATAAGATCAGGTGCTGTGATCAAAGTTTCATCAAGAAAAAATTGCTCAAAATTCTCAGTATTCATAAAATGATAAGCGGTTCCATCTTTATACAAATATTGGTAAGGCCTTCTTTCAATTCGTTGAATATTAATTTTTACGCCTGATGTAAATGTGTTGGGGATTACCCTTCCGGTTTTAACATTTTTCAGTTTTGTACGGACGAAAGCAGGCCCTTTTCCTGGTTTAACATGTTGAAATTCTACAATAGTCCATAAGTCTCCATTGTATTGAATACACAATCCGTTTCTAAAGTCTGCTGTTGTTGCCATAATAAAAATAAGATTTTCTGTAATTTATTCGCGTTGTCTTCTGTAACCGCGCATGATTCCTCTTTGGGAATTTTGGATGAAATTCAGAATCTCATCACGCTCTGCGTTGATAGGAAGATTTGCTTCGATAAATCCGACTGCCTGGCTAATATTTCTACCTCTCAAATAGAGATTCCTATAAGTCTCATGAATTAGGTTAATTTGCTTGTCGGTATAACCTCTTCTCCGTAAACCAATGGAATTGACTCCTACAAAGGAAATAGGTGAACGCCCGGCTTTAGAATAGGGGGGAATATCTTTGGTAACCATGCTTCCTCCTGCAACCATAGTGTGTTTCCCTATGTGCACAAACTGATGTATGGCTGACATACCGCCAACAATAGCAAAGTCATCAACATCAATATGTCCGGCAAGGTTTACTGCATTTGCAAAAATTACGTTGTTTCCAATATGGCAGTCATGGGCAATATGCACATAAGCCATTAACAAACAATTATTTCCCACAACAGTTTCTCCACTGGCTTTTGTGCCCCGGTTAACGGTAACAAACTCGCGGATGGTAACGTTGTCACCGATAATTACCCGTGAGTCTTCTCCATCATATTTTAAATCTTGTGGAATCGCAGAAATGACAGCTCCCGGAAATATTCGACAGTTTTTTCCAATTCGGGCGCCTTCCATGATAGTAACATTGGAGCCAATCCATGTCCCTTTGTCAACAACAACATTTTTTTCGATGTTCACAAAAGGTTCAATAACGACATTTGATGCGATTTTGGCTTCAGGATGTACGTATGCCAGTGGTTGATTCATTAGGTCTACTTGTTTTTTATAATTTGTGCTGTGAGTTCTCCCTGCATGACGAATTTGTTTCCTACAAATGCTTTTCCTCTCATAATGCAAATCCCCTGTTTGATAGGAGCAATGGGTTCGAGAGAGAACACCAGTGTGTCACCGGGGACTACTTTAGCACGAAATCTCACATCATTGATTTTAAGGAAATAAGTGGAGTAGCTTTTTCTGTCATCTAGTCCGCTTAGAACAAAGATTCCTCCAACCTGTGCCAGCGCTTCAATCTGTAATACTCCAGGCATTAATGGTTCATCAGGAAAATGCCCCATAAAAAACCCTTCGTTCATTGTGACATTTTTTAAGCCTACAATGTAGTTTCCTGATAATTCCAGTATTTTATCTACCAAGAGAAAAGGAGAGCGATGGGGGAGGATTTTTTTTATTTCCTTAATGTCATAAACCGGGTCGGCATAGATATCAAACGGGGGTTCCTTAATCATTGACTATTGCTTTTTGGTTAATTTCTTTCAGGATATGTTTAGCAAATTCTGTATTTGCATGATGTCCTGGCCGGGTGGCTGTAACATGACCTTTAATGGGCTTGCCCAGTAAATAAAGATCACCAATTAAATCCAATAATTTATGTCGTGCCGGTTCATTATCAAAATAGAGGGAGAGGTTGTTCAGTATTCCGCTTCCATTAACCATTACCCTCGGTTTCTTAAATAAATCGGCAAGATAATCCATTTCGTCCTGAGCAATTTTCCGGTTTACAAAGACAATAGCGTTGTTTAAATCACCTCCTTTTATGAGATCATTTTTAAGTAAAAACTCTAGTTCATGCAAAAAGACGAAAGTTCTGCAGCCGGAAATCTCAGCTTTAAATGCAGAAATATCTTCTATTTCTGCAGTCTGCTCACCTAATACTCTGGACTCAAAATCAATAATGGTGTTTACCGAGAATCTTTTGGAGGGACGGATTTCTATTCTCGTCTTTTTCTCAGGAATCTCCATGGTAATGGTATCCTCGATAACAATATATTCTCTTTCAGCATCTAATTCCTTGATACCGGCTTCTTCAATGGCTTCAACGAAGAACTTTGATGACCCGTCTTTAATGGGGATTTCTTCCATATTGAGCTCCACCAAAGCGTTGTCTATACTTAATCCGCGAAAAGCGGCCATGACATGCTCAATGGTGTAAACCCGGGCTTCATCTTTTCCGATACAAGTGCCGCGATTTGTGCTGATTACATTGCCTATTAATGCTTCAATAATCGGCTGGCCTTCTAAATCGATTCTTTTAAATTTTATTCCGTGTCCAGCGGGAGCCGGTAGAAAACTCATAGTTCCTTTTTCCCCTGTGTGGAGCCCTTGTCCATCAATTGAAACCTTTTTCCCCAGAGTTGTTTGCCTTTCAATCATCTAATCAGTTCATGTTTTAAAAAAAGAAATTTTGGCAAAAATAATATTTTTTTGTTCCAAAAGATGCTAATATGAATATGAATATGAATATTAGGAGACTTCATTAGAATGAATTGACTTCAAATTCAAGATGCTTCCTTTTAAAATTATTTGTAATTATCTTAAAAACAGTCAGATCGAAAAAAATAGGTTGCTTGTTTAATAGAAGACTTGGTGTGCAATTACTTTTAGCCGTCACTTTGAGTACTATTGTGTTAATGTTATTTAAATTGTCGAATCAATTTCTCAGGTTACTCTTCATCCATCTTTTTTAACCTGTTTTCCAGTTCGTTAATTCTCTTAACGAGATTGTCCAGTTGTCTTATACGAATAAGCGATTTTTGATGGTCTGACAAGTTTATGGCAGGGCTTCCTCCAACAAAACTATCAACTTTGTTAATGCTTTTTGAAACACCAGACTGCGCCATAATCTTCACGCCATCTGCAATTTTTATGTGTCCCACAAAACCGACCTGACCACCAATCATGCAGTTTTTTCCCAGTTTTGTTGAGCCTGAAACCCCTGCTTGTGATGCTATTACTGTGTTTTCACCAATTTCAACATTGTGTGCAACTTGTATGAGATTGTCCAGCTTAACGCCTCTTCGGATAATTGTCGAACCCATCGTGGCGCGGTCAATGGTTGTATTGGCGCCTACTTCAACGCGGTCTTCAAGCATTACATTTCCAATTTGAGGAATCTTTTTGAAGTCGGTCTTCTGCTGGGGTGCGAATCCAAAACCATCTGCACCGATCACTGAGCCGGCATGGAGGATACATTCATTACCGATAACTGTTTCGTCGTAAATATTTACACTATAATAAATGGTAGTATCATTTCCGATGGAACAGTTGTCGCCGATATTGGTGTTAGCATAAATTCTGACATTATCTCCAATGGCAGTATTCTCACCAATGTAAACAAAATCAGCAATATATACTTCCTTCCCGATTTTTGCAGATGAAGCTACTGAAGCTTTTGGTGAGATGCCCTTTTTTTGTGGCTTTGAGCTTTGATAGATTTCCAGTAATGAAGTAAAAGCGAGATAGGCATTTTTTACACGGATCAATGTTGTCTTTAAAGGCTTTTCAGGAACAAAATCTTCATTTACCACAACAATATCAGCCTCGGTATCATAAATATATTTGGTGTAAACAGGGTTTGCCAGGAAACTGATGCTTCCGGGCTTGCCCTCTTCAATTTTTGAGAGTGTGGAAACTTCGACTTCCGGACTTCCTTCTATGCTGCCATTCAGAGCGTTAGCTATTTTCTGAGCTGTGAATTTCATTGATTCAAATTTTGGGCGAAAGGTACAAAATTTAATATTATTCCTGCGATTAAAACAAGTTAGTGTTTGCTGTTCCGTTACTTTTCTCGATGGGCAATTGCCGGCTGAAACCCTCTTCCAACGAAATAAAAGTCTCGGTCGCCGTCACTTCGGGAATGGATTGAATTTGTTCTACCAAAATTTTTTTCAGGTGCTCATTATCCATCGAATAGATCTTTAAAAACAGGGAAAAACTCCCGGTAGTGTGATGACATTCAACCACCTCCGGTATTTTTGTGATTTTCTGAAATACTTCTTCATGCGTATGGGTGCTGGTAAGATTGACTTGTATGCCCACAAAAGCTGTGGTCAAGTATCCCAATTTTTTGGGATTGATGCAAAACCGTGAGCCTGAAACGATCCCCGCCTCCTGAAGTTTTATGGCTCGCTGGTGAATCGAAGCGCCCGAAACATTGCATTGCCTTGCGATTTCCAGAAACGAAATGCGTGCATCTTTCATCAGGTATTTCAAAATCTTTTTATCCAGATTATCAATTTGTAACTGATGGTTCATTTTTGATTGTGTAAAATATAAAATTTAAATTAAATATAACTAAAAGATTACAAATCTATACTAATTTGTGATATTATGAATAATATTTAGTAAAAAATGCTTAATTTCATATAAAATACATAATTTTGTGGTGGCAATTTGAATGAATAATTACAGTAAAGTTTAATCTCTCTCAAAGGAAAACATAATTACAGCAACATGAAAAAGAAATTTGATCCGGCTTCAGCCATTCAAAAACTGGAACAGTTTGGCGAATTCGGCGATGTCAATCCTTCTATTACCGATTCGGCGACCTTTACCTTCATGACCGAAGAAGAAATGATCAACACCTTTCACGGCGAAGGGCACGGTTGTTTCTTATATTCAAGGCACTGGAACCCAAGCAACCGTTACCTTTCCGATGCACTGGCTGCTATGGAAGGAACAGAAATGGCCTGGGTTACAGGTTCGGGAATGGCTGCCATCACAACCACAATCTTGCAGCTTTGCAACAGCGGCGACCACATTGTTACCAGTGTGACCACTTATGGTGGGACCTATGCCTTTCTGGCCAATTACCTTAAGAAATTCAATATTGAAGTTTCTTTTGTGAATATTTCCAACCTGGAAAGCGTACGCGATGCTATGCGCCCCAATACCAAAGTCATTTACACAGAATCGATGACCAACCCTATGCTCCAGATCTCAAATATTCCCGAGCTGGCAAAAATTGTCAGGGAACATGGAACGGCAAAACTGGTAGTTGATAATACTTTTACTCCGATGATCATTAGTCCGTTTCAGTTAGGCGCTGATATTGTGGTCTATAGTATGACAAAGTTTATCAATGGAAAAAATGATACGGTAGCGGGTGCCATCTGCGCATCTGAGGAGTTTATCAATGCTATCAGCAGCGTAAATGATGGAACAGCCATGTTGCTGGGACCGGTACTTGATCCATTGCGTTCATCAAGTATCTTAAAAAACATGGCTACCCTTCACATCCGGATGCAGAAACACAGCGAGAATGCCATGTATCTTGCCAAAAGGTTTAAAGAGATCGGTTTGAAAAGTATCTATCCCGGACTTCCTGACCATCCGCAACATGAATTGATGAATCAGCTGATGAACAATGATTTTGGTTACGGTGGATTAATTGCTATTGACCTGGAAACGGCTGAAAGAGCTGCCCCGTTCATGGAATTGATGCAGAAAAAAGGCGTGGGGTATCACGCTGTCAGCTTGGGGTATTTTAAAACACTGTTCTCCAACTCTGGGAAAAGTACGTCTTCCGAAGTTCCGGAAGAAATTCAAAAAGAAATGGGTTTGTCACCGGGTCTGGTGCGTTTTTCAGTAGGGCTCGATCATAATATTGAGCGCAGTGGAAAGTTGATTGAGGAAACTTTGAAAGAACTCAAGTATATATAGGTATCTGATTACCGACAAGTAATATTTTTGTAATAGGGTTTTAGTGATAGCAATTGGAATTGATTCTGATTGCTATCTTTGTGAAAAAGAGTTTGTATGGGAAAAATAAGACTGGAACTACTATAATCGAAAAATCGAATCGTTGAATTTTTCAAAACGAATCGTATAGTTTTTGA
>CAZPPK010000054.1:0-17431 GCA_964588415.1 uncultured Lentimicrobiaceae bacterium | reverse complement strand
TTCTGGACAAAGTAAACATACCTATTACGTAAAAATTGAAAAGTTAGGGATCAAAGTGAAATTTACAAGGTCCGGCCGGATGCCAAAAGCAGGATCACCATGGCCTATATGACCACATATTTTATTGGTGGCGCCATTGGATCGGCTACCTCGGCAGCTATTTATGATGTGTATGGCAGGATCGGGGTCTGTTTTCTGGGAACAGGATTTGCACTACTCGCTATTCTTTTCTGGTTCTTCGAACAATTCGCGTTAAATAGGAAATAAACATCAGTTTTTTTGCCCCGTGCTATCCTGTGGGCCTCGTTCTTGTTGATGTTCAGCCTGTTGTTTCTTCATTTGCTCCTGTCGCTCTTGTTCTTTTTTGAGCTGATTTTGTTTTCTTTTCTGATAAACCTGCTCTTTTTTGATCAGTGTTTCCATTTTATCGTTAAAGAACTTTGAACCGGAGAAAGGATCTATTTCTCTCGTTTTCATATAAGCAGCCTTGGCTTTGTTAAAATCATTCAGCTTGACATAGGCATCGCCCAGCAGATAATACTGTTTGGTATCCCATTTGTTCATGGGAATGCATTTTGTCAAGATCTCAGTAACAGCTTCGTTGGTTCTGTTTAAATCCTGCAAAGCTTCTGCTTTCACATAATGGAAATACCAGATATTAAAAAATGAAATTGCTGTATCTGCCTGAACCAACAAGTCGCTGTATTGTTTTTGTGATGAGAGGATATGGAAAATAAACTGGCGCGGAGCAAGATAGTGCGGATAGAGTTCCAGGGCTCGTGCAAACTGTGCTTGGGCTGAAAAAGATTGGTTTTGATGGTATTGAATGGCGGCAGAATAAAACCACGGAACAGGGTTTTGATTTATTTGCCGTTTAAGAATGTTGAAAATATTTTCTGCATCACCCCATTGACCCTCTTTAATGGCTGCAATTCCTTTGTTGATCCCGGTAACATTTTCCGCTTCGATTCCTTCGCGGGTCATTTTATAGGAAACCAACCACATGTCGATATCATTCAAAAGCGTACTGTCGCTGCATTTCACAAGCGCATTATTCAGAGATGAATAAAATTTCCCCGGGTTGTCGTCCAGACTGTTGAAGGCGCTGAATATTTCATAGTAAGGCTGTTGCTCCAGGGTATCCTGGTGTTTTAGATTTGACAACAACGACGCGTCAAAAATCATTTTTTTCTCAGTAATGTTATCATTCAAAAAACTGATCAGTGTTTTGAATTCATTCATCCAACCAGTGTTGGTCAGTTCTTTTTTCTTTTGAGGAATTTCATCAAGTGTTTTCAAATCCAGCAGTTTCAGTCCCTGAATGATCTGAAGCGAATCTGTCTGGCAAAGCATGCGGCTCATGACATCTACAAACAAATAGAATTTGTATTCTGAATAATTGCTGTTTTCCAAAAGCATCATGTTGGCCTTTTTAAAAATAAGCCGATCAGCCTGATAACTGCTGTTTATGCTTTGGTCCGTTTTATCAAAATAAGCATTCAACTTATCAATGCCCGGCGAGGCCGATTTCAAATAAGATTTGAAAATCGATGCCTGGTTGTTGAAAGCTTTCAGCACAGAATCACAGGCATCCAGCGCCGGTTTGGTCTTGGCTGTGGTAAATTGTTTTTCCTTTTGCGAAAAAATAACCGAAATGCTGTCAACGTATCCCTTAACCGCTTGCATGGACAAATCCTGCGTCACATTTTTGAAGAACGAAAACGAGCTGATGGCGGGATTGTTTTGTGCATCATTCCCAATTTGTGACAAGGTTTTAAAGGCATCTGTAAACTGCTTGCTGCTCAGTAATGCCTGTGCCTGTTTAAACAGTTTATGATACCGTGTGTAAGAGGGTAAAAAAGTTTCCTTGATCTTGATTTTAGGCGATTCGCCAATTTCATTTACAAAGGAAAACGGTTCATAAAGTTTGATTTTATCTTTTGCGAAAGAAATAATAATACGGTTTAATTTCCCTTTTTTGTCAGAGAAGGAAGAAGGTGCACCGTTTTGTTCAATTCTCGATCCATCCTGATGGATAACGATTTTTGAGAAATATTCTGAAAGATCACCGTCTTTAAAATATTTTTTTTTCGAAGCAGCAGCGGTGATTAAAAAATAAAGATTTTCATTCTTCTGGAACTCTTCCGGGCTAAGACCTTCGCGGCCCATGTCATTGGAAAGCGCAATATTAACGCGGTAAGAAGTTCTTCCTTTTGTTTTATAAACAAGTTGTGTCGACTGCCCACTGGCGTCAACGGTCAAAAACAGGAAAGCAACAAGCAACAAGGAGTAAAGTGGTTTTTTCATAATGAAGCTATTTAACGAAATAATAAACTTGACGAAAAACGAACCTTCGAGCAAATCTATGTAATAATTATTTGATAAACAAGGGAAAATCAATATTTTGTTTGTCTTGATAATTTCAAAAAGCACCTTTGATTACCTAATAAATCAAATCCCTATCTTTGTTCCGGTTTTTTATTTGTTAGTTTCAAAAAAGCATAAATAGTGAGCGGATTGAAGAATTTTGTTGAAGAATTGCGTTGGCGCGGGATGATCCATGATGTCATGCCCGGAACGGAAGAACAGTTGAATAAAGAAATGACTTCTGGATATGTGGGCATTGACCCGACTGCAGACTCTTTGCATATAGGTCATTTGGTAGGTGTGATGATGTTGAAACATCTTCAGATCGCCGGTCATCGTCCCATCGCTTTAGTGGGTGGTGCCACAGGAATGATTGGTGACCCTTCCGGAAAATCACAGGAAAGAAACCTGCTGAATGAAAACACGTTGCGTCACAACCAACATTGCCTGAAATCGCAACTCGCTAAGTTCCTTGATTTTGAAAGCGATGCGGAAAACAGGGCCATTCTGGTCAATAATTACGACTGGATGAAGGATTTTTCTTTCCTGGATTTCATCCGCGATATCGGCAAACACATCACAGTAAATTACATGATGGCCAAGGATTCGGTTAAAAAACGCATCAGTGTCGAAAGCAATAACGGCATGTCGTTTACCGAGTTTTCCTATCAGTTGGTTCAAGGTTATGATTTTCTTTTCCTTTATGAACACGAGAATTGCAAACTTCAGATGGGAGGCGCCGACCAGTGGGGAAACATCACCACCGGTACAGAACTGATCAGAAGAAAATTGGGTCACGAAATCGAAGCATTTGCTCTTACTTGTCCTCTGATCACCAAAGCCGACGGCAGTAAATTCGGAAAAACGGAAAGCGGAAATGTTTGGCTTGATTCTGAAAAAACCAGCCCTTACGAATTTTATCAGTTCTGGATGAACGTATCCGACGATGATGCTGAACGTTATGTGAAGATTTTTACGCTGCTTTCGCGGGATGAGATACAAAAACTTACACAACAACATCGCGAAGCACCCCACTTGCGCCTGTTGCAGAAAACGCTGGCTCAAGAGCTTACCACCACGGTTCATTCTAAAGAAGAGTTTCTGGCTGCTGAAGAAGCTTCGCAAATTCTTTTTGGGAAGGGAACTACTGAAACCGTGAGGAAACTGAATGAAAAGACATTGCTTGACGTTTTTCGCGGGGTACCGCAACCCGAAGTTGCGCGTGCTGATTTTGAAAACGAATCCGGTATCCTGGATTTTCTTTCACAGAAAACCGGCATCTTTAAATCCAACGGAGAAGCCCGCCGGATGTTGAAAGATAACGGTGTGATGATCAACAAAGAAAAAATTGACGTAAATTATCAGTTGGGATCGAAAGACCTGCTGAGCAATAAATACATTTTGGTCCAAAAAGGAAAGAAAAACTATTTCCTGGTAAAAATTGTTTAAAACATTTTTTCCGACGTTCTCTTTTACGATTTTGATTTCTTACTTTTAAACCTGTGAACCGGGAATTGATTGCAATTTCTATTTTGCCGCATTGGTTGTCGGGTTACTTTATATTGTATAAATGGACGATGTCATGACCCAATTTGATACCAAAGAGCTGGAAGCATTGATCAGAATGCTGGATGAGCCAGATGAAGCTGTTTTCAGCCACATCAGGAGTAAGGTTATCGAGTATGGGCCAATGGCAATTTCTTTTCTTGAAGAATCGTGGATGGAGCTTTCTGAAGAAAGAGAAATTGAGCGTCTCGAGGAAATGATGAGTAGCATCCGCCTGAACGACACTTTTGATAAACTGAAAAAGTGGACTGAAGAAGGCACAGGTTCATTACTGGAGCCATACCTGTTGATATCGGCTTTTCATGAACCCGGGTTTAACTATGAAGGGCATAAAAAAACAGTAGATAAGATTTTTCAGGACGTTTGGCTTGAGATGAACGACTCACTTACTGCCCTGGAAAAAATCAAGGTGTTAAACCATGTTATGTATAATGTTTACGGTTTTAAAGGTCTTCCCGGACACACACCAAAACTTGCTTCTTACATTTTAAGCAACGTTTTACGAACCCAAAAAGGGAACCCATTATCATTGGGTTTGTTATACCTTATTGTCGCGCAGAGCATCAACTTACCCGTTTTCGGAGTGAACCTGCCCACCCATTTCATTTTGGTTTACATGGATGATTTCATTTCCCTGAAAGCCGCAAAAGATTACACCGACGATGAAGTGTTGTTTTATTTGAATCCGTTTAACAAAGGGGCACTGTTCAGAAGCAGTGAAATAATGCTTTTCCTCAAACAGTTAAGGATAAAAGAAACCCCGGAATTTTTCCTTCCTGGGGATAATCTTACCATCATCAACCGCCTGTTGGAGGAGATGATTTCCAGACACCTTGAAAATAAGAATCAGAATAAAGTCAAAGAGTTGAAATATCTTTTGACGGCTTTGAATTGACCGTATCCGGCGCAAGTCTTAGCGGCAGTCCGTACGCCAGTTGACTTGTGCTGTTATAAATTGGTCAAAGCTTGCCTGTCGGGTTCATTTATCCGCTGCATGGCAGACCAGTCAAAGTCTGTCTGGCAGGTCTGCTTCCCCGGTGTCTTCCGTGAAGACATGAACCGTATGGGACGAAGCAATTACCTTTATTTTATCAAAACTTAATATGAAAAATTTGGGCTTCTCGTTTTTTTTAACTTTACAAAACCGAAATGAAAGATCCTTTCGACCCCCATTCGATCCCTAGGATTACATAATATGCTTTATGGGAAGGGAAAACATCCTTGAGTTGATATAAACTTATCATGCAAATAATACATATTCAAAGAAAGGAGGTTAGAATGCAAAAATAGATAAATATTCTAATTACTGACTGTTGATTATAGAAATAGGCGGTTCAGACGTCGAGTAAACAACGAAAACAAAACAGGGCTTTTTGTTTTTGCCTTACAAAAAGAACAAGGATAGATCGTATAAACACTCTAAAATCAATGAAATGAAAAAGATACTTCTTCTGGGGATGATCTTTCTTTTCCCCCTGGTTTCTGTTGCACAGCAACAGCCACTAAAAAAACAAAAAATTAGCTATTATCTGAAATTCGGCGACGGTTTGTATTTGGGTATTAGTAATGAATGGTCGGACTATTATGCCGATCGGGTTGCACCGACGGTAAACGGACAGCAAATGTGGATAGAAGGGGGCATCAGGCTTCATGACGGTTTGATTGTAACGGCAGGAATGATGCATGTTACGTTGGGACGGAGTGTCTATTTAAGTAATTACGCAGGTTGGCAAATCCAGTACAGTATCAGGAATTATGCGTTTGGCCTGGGTTATGAGTTTAAACTGGGAAAACACAGCCGTTTGATGCCCGAACTGGCTTTTGTGGTAAACTGGTCGAAGGTATTAAGGGTTTATTATTTTGGAAAATATGATAATTCTGGGAACTTAACTTTGAATTCTGAGATTTATAATGAGCCCTACACTGAGGCAGGTGTTGTTTTTAATCTGGATTATTACTACCAGTTTAAAGATAAATTGTTTCTCGGCATGAGAGGTGGGGTTTATTATGTTCGTGGAATGGAGGGGATCACATTAACACCGGTTCTTGGGGTTAAGTTTTAACCTGAATGGGTCCAAGTCTGCCTTCCAACGACAGCTATGTGTTAGGTAACTGTCTTATAGATAGTAATTTCTATAAAAACATGCGTCATGGCGATGTTCTTGCCTCAGGCGAGAGAAGAAGCCATTTCATTTCGACACTCACTTTATTAGTGAAACTCTATTTTGAAAATCCACGATAAGCGGAGCATTCGAAATAGTTAGTTGAACTAATCCCGCTTTTTCAGCGGGATATAGGTTAATACCCCGACCCTCTGGGTCGGTTCCTTATATTGGGTTCAGGGTTCTACCCTGAGGTTTAATACCTTTTTATTCTACTGTTTTTTAAATATTACAGTCAGTTTTCCCAGCGGCGTATTTGATTCGGAAACAATATCATTTCCTTCCCAGGTTCCTAACTTATTAATTATATTTTTCTGGTTGTCGAAATAATAACTGATAACCTTGCTTTTGGAATCCATTTTCCATTTTGCTTCATGGGCATTTTTATCCAGAATCACCACCAATACCGAATCATTAATAATTTTAAAACTAAGCTGTTTTTGCTCGTCTTTAATGTGAGCGATTACTACTTTGGGCAGGTTGGTGTCTTTAAAATTTGTTTTAACCTGACTTACTTTCCATGTGCCAACCAGCTCGTGCCCAGTATTTGAACAGGACATCAGAAAGAATACTGTAATGATTGACGGTATCAAAAGTTTTTTCATCTTAACACTGTTTTGAAGGACAAATGTAACCTAAATTTAGAATTCACAAAAGGAAAAGGTTTATAAAGAATCATAATTTATAAATCATTGACTATTAAGAATGTAGTTCAATAATTTGATTCAAAAGATGTGAAGTTTGATTGGGAAAACAAACTTCAGTCCTGCGGTTGCTTTCCAGCCAATGAGTAGTGTGTGGGCTGTTTTCCTCAGAGAGCAATTTTTGTGGCTCATTACCGTAAAGATTTACTGTGCAATATTATAGGTGTAATATTAACTGAATATTAGTTTGTTGTTATGTTTAGATGAAATTTTGCTTCAGATGTCAGTTATATTGTAAAGTCAAAATTTTGGGTCTTTAATTTTTTATAGACGTCCCGGCTGAACATGTATAATTTTGCCGGTCTGTGGGAAACGTCGTTTTCTTTTTCATTTAAAGGGACAATATAACTCAGATTTGCTATTTTTTTTCTGAAATTTCTCTTATCAAGTCCCATTTCAAAAATAACTTCATAAATTTTTTGCAACTGGCTGAGTGAAAATTTGGGAGGCAATAATTCAAAAGCCAGAGGTTTGGTACGCAACTCATTTTGCAACGTTTCCAAAGCAAACTCAAGAATTTCATAATGGTCGAATGCCAGGGGCATGCCTTTTGCCTCGTCAACCGGAAACCATCGTGCGTTTTCATTTAATCTTAAACCATTATTCGAGTTTTTACTCAAATTGATCAGTGAATAATAGGGGATTGTAATTACACGATTTTCAGGATGGTCAATTGAGATAAGCCATGACATATCCCTGGGACGTTTTATAAGTCTGTCAAGAGATCCAAAGGCTTTTAATTGTTTCATGTAAATTTTTTCGAGCCCTGTTAGTTCTTTTAAAATTCGTTCTGAAGACGAATCAAGATCTTCATCTTTTCTGATCAAATCTCCCGGGAATTTCCAGTCATGGTAAAGAACTCCGTCCTGAACGATACTCCGTCCAATTAATAAAATGTTTAAGTGGACCGAATCAAAACCAAATACAACAGAATCAACCGAAACATTGGGTACCAGCCGTTTGTCCATGATAATATTGTTTAAAGTAAAGTCGATAAAATGATCTGTTAAATTATTTATTTTCATCAAAGTACACAACCAAAATCTGAATATATTTCAATTGGGATAAAAAATTTCTTTCGCAAAACTATGTAAATTTCTTTAAAATCCAAAGTAAGTGTATAAAAGTTTATATGTTATTGTTATTTCTTGAGTAACTATGTTAATAAATTTAAATTGTGCTATTTCTCTATATTGACAAATGTTTATTTATAAAATTTCTAAATAGCACCGACTACGAATCTCGGTCTTTTAATTTATCATCAAAAAATAATTCTTATCATATTAAAAATCAACAATTTAAATTAAAATTGGAATTAATCCCAAACATTGACCAAAATCAATAGATATAACTGTATGCAAATTTTTTTTCAAATTTTTAATTTTTTTTAAATTTTGTATTTATTTTTTAATAATTTTGATTTTTGTTTGTGTTTTATTTACACTTTGTTTAGTGGATTTTTAACACAACATAAATAGTAGGGAAAAATTTGGTATTCATCATTAATTAATTTCAGAAATGATTCAAAGAGCAAAGTTTTATAGAATTGGGTTGATTCCAGCACTGGCCTTGGTATTTCTGATTTTTCCTAGTTTTAAAAATGCTGTAAAAACGACTAATTATCAAGCCAAATCGTTAGACAGTAAGATAGACCAGATAATTTCTAAGATGACTCTGGAAGAAAAGGTCGGGCAGATGACGCAGATTACGCTTGCAGTTATTAGTAACGGCCCGGTTCAAAATCCCACGATGCCACAAGCAATAGACCCATCAAAACTTCAAGAAGCAGTTTTAACGTACCACATAGGTTCCATTATAAATGTGGTTAATCATGCCTACAGCCGGGGGCATTGGTATCAGTTACAAAAACAAATCCAGGATATGGCGGCCAGGTCGCGTTTAAAAATACCTATATTATATGGTATAGATGCCATCCATGGGGTTAATTATACACTTGGAACAACTTTGTTTCCACAGGAGATTGGCATGGCTGCCACATGGAATCCTGCTGTAATGGAAAAGAATGCTTCCATTACAGCTTATGAAACAAGAGCATCTGCAATCCCGTGGGTATTTTCACCCGTTTTAGGTTTAGGGAGACAACCTGCCTGGCCAAGATTTTATGAAACACTAGGTGAAGACGTTTATCTTGCCAAAACCATGGGTACGGCTATTATAAAAGGTTATGAAGGAAATGATATAGCCAGTAAATATAAGGTGGCTTCATGCATGAAGCACTATTTTGGTTATAGTTTCCCATATACGGGAAAGGACCGTACACCCGCATTAATACCTGAAGAATATCTTCGCGAATATTTTCTGCCTCCTTTTGCTGCAGCCGTGAAAGCAGGTGCGCATACTTTGATGGTCAATTCTTCTATAGTAAACGGGATTCCCGTTCACGCCAACCATCATTTTCTTACTGATATTCTTAGAAATGAACTTCATTTTAAAGGAATTGCAGTGAGCGACTGGGCAGATATAAAGAATCTTTATGAAACATATCATTACGCATCTTCAGAGAAAGAAGCTGTAAAGATGGCTGTTATGGCTGGGGTCGATATGAGTATGGTTCCCTACGATTTCAGCTTTGAAAAATATCTTATTGAATTAGTAAAAGAAGGCCAGGTCCCCATGTGGCGTATTAACCAGGCCGTGAAACGGATTTTAAGGGTTAAAGAGGAATTGGGTTTGTTTGATCATGCGTATTATCCTGCTAAGGATTATCCTGATTTTGCTTCTCCGGCTTCTCAGAAACAAAACCTTAAAAGTGCTGAAGAATCTGTTACGCTCTTGAAAAATCAGAACAATGTCCTTCCGTTACCTAAGAAAAAAGTAAAAGTGCTGGTTACTGGTTTCGCAGCAAATTCCATGGAGACACTGAATGGGGGCTGGAGTTATACCTGGCAGGGAACCGAAACAAACAAATTCGACCGGGATAAAAACACCATTTTAAAAGCCATCCAGGAAAAAATTGGGAAAAATAATGTTCTTTATTCTGAAGGGACGCAGTTTAACAAACCACTTAACGACCTACAGACTTTAAAGATGGCACAACAGGCTGATTATATTGTTCTTTGTTTGGGTGAACTGGCTTATGCAGAAACACCGGGAAACATTGATGATTTATATTTACCTGACAATCAGGCAAAGTTTGCATTAGAACTTGCAAAAACAGGGAAACCGGTAATTCTGGTTTTGACCGAAGGCCGTCCCCGGTTAATAAGCAAATTTGCAAATCAGATGAAAGGTATTGTAATGGCATACTTGCCAGGTAATCAGGGTGGCAATGCTATTGCTAATATTTTATTCGGAGATGTTAATCCTTCAGGGAAACTGCCGATGACTTACCCCAAATATCCGAATTCACTGGAAACTTACGATTACTCGTATGCTGAATTAAAAGAACATGCTTACAAACCGCAATTTCCGTTTGGTTTTGGGTTGAGTTATACCACATTTGCTTACAGCGATCTGAAATTAAGTACAGATACCATTTCGGGAAATCAAAAGATTACGATCAGTGTTGATGTTAAAAACACCGGCAAGATAGAAGGTAAAGAAGTCGTACAACTTTATATTGGCGATTTATACGCCAGCATTATTCCTCCGGTAAAAAGATTAAGAGGTTTTGACAAAGTTGATCTTCAGCCTGGAGAGAGTCGCACAGTAAAGTTCACAATCCGTAAACAGGATTTGTCTTTTATAAATGCGAAATTAAAAAGGGTAACAGAGCCAGGAGAGTTTGAAGTTCATATAGAGAGCTTGAATAAATCATTCTATGTTAAATAAAATCACGTCTATGAAAAATTATTATCTATTCTTAAAGAAGCTTATTTTGGAAATTGATTCCAAAATAAAAAGGGTGTCTCTTGAGATGACCTGAAATCAGACAATTGTTTTAATGGTTAAAAGTGTATCAACATGTTAAATTTAAAGTATTTGTTATGAAAAAAATTGTATCAATTTTTGTTATGTTAGTTTTGGGTTTTCAATTAATGGCCCAACAGACAGAAACTGTTACTGGGACTGTAAGGTCTTCTCAGGATAATAAAACTCTTCCCGGAGTGAATGTTATCTTGAAAGGAACTCTTACGGGAACAGTTACTGACATGAATGGTAATTATCAAATTACGGTACCGGCAAACGGCACCTTGGTTTTCTCTTTTATTGGCTTCAAAAAGGCAGAAGTGCCTGTCAATAATCAGAAACTCATAGATGTCAAACTTGTTTCAACAAGTTCGGAATTAAATGAGCTTGTAGTTGTGGGTTATGGGACACAAAGAAAAAGCTTGGTAACAGGTGCTATTTCAAGCATTAGCTCCCAATCTATTAAGAATGCCCCGATCACCCAGGCTTCGCAGGCATTACAATATGCCCCTGGCGTACAGGTAATCTCAAATTCGGGCTCACCTGGATCAGGAATCAGCGTTAGAATTCGCGGATTTTCTTCAAATAACAACAGCTCACCAATTTTTATCGTTGACGGAATTAAAACTTCTTATATTGATAATATTGACCCAAATGATATTCAAAGCATACAGGTATTAAAAGATGCCGCATCTTCTGCAATCTATGGTGCTGAAGGAGCAAATGGCGTAGTTATTATCTCAACGAAAAAAGGAACATCAGGTAAGGCAAAAATATCCTATAGTTTTCAATACTCTGACCAATCTCTACGAAAAGCTGTTGACGTTTTATCAACGTCCCAATATGCGGAATACGAAAAAGAAGCTGGGTTAATTCCAAATGTAGATCAAACTTATAATACCAATTGGCAAAAGCAATTATTTTCATCTGCTCCGATGCAAAACCATCATCTTTCAATTTCTGGTGGAAATGCAAAATCAAATTATTATTTGTCAATGGGTTATTTAAGTCAGGATGGTATTGTTACAGGTTCAAAAGATTATTATAACCGTTTGAATTTGACTGCATCAGGGAACCACACTATTAAAAAATGGTTAAAAGTTGGAAGCACGATTCTCTTTACCCAGTCCAAAAGAGGTTCAATTAACGAAACCAGTGGAGAGTTTGGAGGTGTTATTGCCAGCGCATTAATGATTGATCCAAGTACTCCTGTTGAATATACAGGCACAATTCCTAATTATACCCAAGGTTTAATAAATGCAGGAAATGATATTCTCAAAGCTCCTGATGGAAACTATTATGGTGTATCTCCTTATGTACAGGGAGAAATTGTGAACCCCTTTGTGACCCTTGCAGTAACCAAAGGATCTTATAAAAACAATTCTCTGGAAGGCGTTGTATATGCAGAAATTTCTCCAATTAAAGACCTGACCTTTACCACCAGAGCTAGCTTAAACTTATCCTTTTCATACAATAGTTGGTGGAATCCTACGTATTTTTATACCCCAGAAAGAAACAATCCTCTCACTAAGGTTTTTGCTCAATATGACAATTGGCAAACTTGGATTTGGGAAAATTTTGTTACCTATAAGAAACGGATTAAACAACATTCATTTAATGTTGTATTAGGAACTTCTGCTCAAGATTATACCCACACATATCTGGGGGCACAAGGAGGCCCAATGATTATGCAGCTGCCTAATTTTGCTAATTTAAATTTTATTTCAACGCAAACGAATGATCAGGTAGGAGGATATGTTGATGAAAACAAACTTCTCTCATATTATGGAAGGTTGACTTATAGTTATGACAATAAATATTTGTTTGAAGCAAGTTTAAGAAGAGATGGTGCAGGCCTCTCACAATTACCAAAACAAGGACGTTGGGGAATATTTCCTGCTCTTTCTGCTGGCTGGATAATTTCAAGTGAAAATTTCTTCCCGCAAAGTAATAAAGGAATTAGTTATCTGAAATTAAGAGCGAGCTGGGGTAAAAATGGTAGCCTTTCTAATTTGGGAGGTTATCAATATGCTTCTCTTATTACTTCTACAATGGGTGGTCTTGCTATGAGTTATCCACTTGCAGATGGTAGTTTTGCATCAGTTTATGAGCCTTCTCAACTTCCAAATCCTGATTTAAAGTGGGAAACCAGTATACAAACCGATTTTGGCTTCGATTTACAAGCACTCAATCAACGGTTGTCGGTCTCTGCTGACTACTATTTTAAGAAAACGAGTGGCCTTATAACCCAAAATACTCCACCTTATGAAGCAGGAAATAATGCTGCTCCTATTAATGCAGGTGATGTTTTAAACAGAGGGTTAGAGTTAAATATTGGTCTAAACAATAGAGCTGGCTCGAGTAGTCTGAAGTATAACATTAATGTTAACTTCTCAACACTTCACAATGAAGTAACCTATTTAAATCCTCAATTAAATATGCTTTATGGTGCCACGGTAGGGACAGGGTGGACCGCTACCGCTTTCAGCAAAGGGAATCCTGTATGGTATTTTTATGGTTATAAAACTAATGGCATTAATAAGAAGACCGGGAATCCAAATTTTGTTGATGTAAATGGTGACGGAGTAATTAACAATCAGGATAAGACAAATATTGGCAGCCCTATTCCTAAAGTAATGTTTGGTAGTAATATCAACCTATCTTATAAACATTTTAATTTTGGAGTTACTCTTGAAGGTACTGCTGGTAACAAGGTCTTGATGGGATGGATAAGAACCGACAGGCCTACAATCAATATGCCGACTTATTTTTATACCAATAGATGGACAGCACAAAATACAAATGGAACTAAACCAAGGGCTGGTGCAGATCCAAAAACTTGGAACAGTGACATGTTGGTTTTTAATGCTTCTTATCTGAATGTTCAGCAGATTCAGTTAGGGTATGATTTCTCATCCCAGATTTTAAAAACTATCAGGTTATCATCACTAAGAGTTTTTGTAGCACTGAACAACTTCTTTATCATTACCAAATATCCGGGAATGACGCCTACAGTTGGAAACAATACAGGTGCCAACAACAATTATGGCATAGATCGTGGTACTTATCCCCAAGCTAAATCTGTAATGTTTGGAATTTCAGCTTCTTTATAATCTTAAAATCTTGATAAAATGAAAACGAAAATATTTTATAGTTTAATTTTAATAACCTTTTTCACTTTAGGCGGATGTCAGAAGAGCTTTCTTGACACTACACCAGAAGGAACGGTTCCAATGAACGATTTCTACAAAACAGATGCACAGGCTGTTGGCGCTGTTATGGCTTCTTATGATATATTGCAATCGCTGAATGCTCAGGATTGGAATAGTTTATGGATGGTAAAGACTCTTATGTCTGATGAAGCTTATACAGGTGGTGGACAGAGAGGTGACCAGCCCAATTATGAAGAGATAAATGAATTCAGATTTGGGCCTTCTAACCCAATAATATCTTGGGATTTTCAATTCTCATATCAGGGAATCTACAGGGCGAATTTGGTTATTCAAAATGTAAAACCTGATGATGCGGTGAAGAAAAGTGTAATTGCCGAAGCCAAAACACTTAGGGCATATTACTATTTTGATTTGGTTACATTATGGGGTGGCGTTCCTCTGATTACTACTCCGGCAGCTTCACCTGCTGATTATGATCAACCAAGAGCAGCGGCCGCTGATGTTTGGAAACAAATTGAAAAAGACCTGACAGAAGCAATTCCTGACCTTCCGTTAAAAAGTCAACAGGCAGATGCAGCCCGTATCTCAAAAGGATTTGCTCAAGCGTTGTTAGGGAAAGCATACCTTTATCAAAAGAACTATGCAGACGCTGCTAAACAGTTTCAAGCAGTGATTGATTCCCATGAATACAGTCTTATTCCTAATTTTGCTGACCGGCTTAAGGTTCAAAATGAATTTGGAAGCGAATCATTGTTTGAAATTTCTTATGCCAATACAAAAGGTTATGATTGGGGAACTTTTCAATGGGGCTTTAATGGTCGTGTTACTGAAAGCGACGTTCACTGGCAACTTTGCGGCCCCCGAGGTGGTGGATGGTTTGACGGAGGTTCAACAGGACTTATTGCCGGATGGGGCTTCCTCTATCCTGACTCGTCAATGTATAAAGCTTTTGTAAATTCTAATGATACAGTAAGAAGGAAAGTAACCATTATGAATGAACAGGAATTGATTTCCTATGGCGGAAAATTAAGAAATGCAGATGTCGGAAATACATTTCCATGGGAATGTGTTGGATTAATTCGACTGAAATATGGTCCTTATGTCTCAGAAACCGGTGCCCCTGTTGGTGAATTAAATTATGGTACGAATTTGAGAGTTATGGAATATGATGATGTTTTATTGATGGCTGCTGAAGCATACAATCAATCTGGAGATGATGTCGAAGCTCTTAAGTATATCAACTTGGTGAGAGAAAGAGCAAAATTACCTGACTTGAGTGTAACTGGTCCTGCATTGTTTGCTGCCATCAAAAATGAGAGAAGACTTGAATTGGCCTATGAAGGAGTTCGTTTCCAAGATTTGGTTAGATGGGGTGATGCGAGCAAGGTATTGGCAAACCAATGGAAAGAAATCCCCAGAGGAGATGGAACGTATCTGACAGTTCCAAATGCTGGATTTAAATCCTATAATGTTCTGTTACCAATTCCGGAACAGGAAATGAAAGTTAATCCTAAAATGACCCAAAACCCAGGTTATTAGTAATTATTTATTTTAATTCAAAATCATGGGGCTGTCTAAATCTCATAATGTGATTTTTAGATGGTCCCATTGATTTCTTTGATTTTATGAAAATAAAATTCATCATACTGTTATTTGCGACATCTTTACTGGCATTCACAATACCTTCCCTGGGCCAAACCCTGAATTATTCTGGAAAAAAAATAACGATCTACATTACCGCCAAAAATACCGACCTGAGATTAGCTAAAGTTGGTACACTGCAGTTTAAGGAATCTCCACAACCTCTTGAAAGGGAATCATGGATTTTTGTTGATCCCACAAAACAATTTCAGACGATCATCGGTATTGGCGGTGCTTTGACAGATGCTGCTGCCGAGACTTTTGCAAAACTTCCTAAAAAGCAACAACAAGAGCTTCTGACAGCCTATTATAACCCTAAAAAAGGCATCGGCTATACTTTCGGGCGAACCAATATAAACAGTTGTGATTTCTCAAGCGAAAGTTATACTTATGTTGCTAAGGGCGATTATGCTCTTAAAACTTTCAGTGTAGCGCACGATTTGAAATATCGTATTCCTTTCATCAAAGAAGCCATGGCCGCTGCCGGTGGCCATTTTAAGATCTTTGCCAGCCCCTGGAGTCCTCCGGCCTGGATGAAAACCAATGATAACATGTTGCACGGAGGGAAACTCCTTCCGAAATACAGGCAGGCCTGGGCTAATTATTACGTGAAATTTATTCGTGCATACGCTGCTCAGGATGTTCCGATCTGGGGATTGACGGTACAGAACGAACCCATGGCAAAACAGGTCTGGGAATCATGTGTTTATACTGCTGATGATGAACGTGATTTTATTAAAAATTATCTTGGACCTACTTTAGTAAAAGATGATTTGAGCAACGTAAAACTCATTGTTTGGGATCATAACAGGGATCTCCTGTACCAAAGGGCTAGTGTAATTTTAAATGATCCTCAGGCTGCAAAATATGTTTGGGGCGTCGGATATCACTGGTACGAATACCTGAAAGACGGTGTTATGTTGTTTGACAATGTGGAACGTGTACACGAAGCTTACCCCAATAAACATCTTCTCTTCACGGAAGGATGTGAAGGTGCCTTCAATTCCAGTCAGTTACATGACTGGAGCCTTGGTGAAACTTACGGACGTTCCATGATCCATGATTTTAATGCCGGAACAGTGGGCTGGACTGACTGGAATGTTTTGCTCGATGAAAAAGGTGGCCCAAATCATGTTGGTAACTATTGTTTTGCACCTGTTATTGCGAATACCAAAACGGGTCAGCTTATTTATACAAACATCTATTATTATATAGGCCAGTTTTCAAAATTTGTCCGCCCCGGTGCTAAACGGATCATCAGTTCATCCAGCGCCAGCAAATTGTTAACCACGGCTTTTATCAATAAAGACGGCAAACTGGCCATCATCGTGATGAATCCTTCTGATTCGAAAATCACTTATCATGTTTGGATTGAAGGAAGTGAAGCAACAACAACAAATTTACCTCATTCCATTTCAACTTTGATTGTTAAATAGAAAATAATACAGAAAATCAGGTATATGGGATACATTCTGACCCGCATTAAATAAATTTAAAGGAGCCGAATTTTTTGGAATCTGAATTTATCAAAAAACAGATAAAAAAATGTCAAAAATGAGAATCATAATGTCCATCACTTTTCTTGTGGCGGTAATATTTTTTGAGGGATGTAGCAAAAAAGACGGAACATCGGTTGTTAACAACAATAAATTGCTTGCTGATTTCACTTTTACTCCCGTAAATTCAACTGATAGTGCCAATTATATTATTTTTAGGCCCACATCAACAGAAAGTTACAGTGAAGTTAAGTGGACCCTTAATGGGGAAACCATGCAACAAGACACCGTATTTACCTATTACTTCCCAAAGAAAGGGACATATTCTGTTTCTCTTACTGTGTTTTCGGTAATGGGTAGTTCGGCAACTACGACAAAGGATATAACGATCGCATCAGATGACCCTGCCTATGTTCCGAATAAATTGATTTGGAGCGATGAGTTTGACAGTA
>CAZPPK010000053.1:0-17633 GCA_964588415.1 uncultured Lentimicrobiaceae bacterium | reverse complement strand
ATTAATCTGTTTGACATGTTTTTGATTTTATCTGGCAAAATTAGATGAAATTTGCCGGTGCGTTAAGTTTAAGCGTTAAATATCAATAAAATAATAGTCTATTTAGTTAGAAATGGATGATAATCTCCTTTGATCCCAACAGGTTTCTGATTTCTAATATCATGGACAATTTCGATGCTGTTACGGGCTTCCTTGATACCAAAGCCGTTGCCTGCTAGAATTTGTCTGTAGCTTTCCGTATGCAAATCGGCAAAGCCACCGCTAAACTCAAATTCTTCACCATCAACAATAATAGAGCGATAGGTGGGGACTTGTTTTTCGACAGCCTTTGCGGGAAGATCATCGCGGTCTATACTCAGCAGCCAGCGAACATTGGCCTGTTTAAGTTGAAGATTTCCGGCGGCTTTATTTTCAGTGTAAAGATGAACTTCACTTTTAACAACATCACCAAAAATCCAGCTCAGCATATCGAAGAAATGAATCCCGATGTTTGTTACCACACCGCCGGATTTTGCAGGATTGCCCTTCCATGAATAGAAATACCATTTCCCTCTTGATGTGATGTAAGTAAGGTCAATATCATGGATTTTGTCTTTGGGAAGTGATGCTATTTTTTGTTTTAACGCGATGAGTGAAGGATGCAGTCTCAACTGCAGGATATTGAAGACCTTTTTCCCACTTTCGCGTTCAATTTCTTCAAGGCCGTCAAGGTTCCACGGGTTCAGAACCAGCGGTTTTTCGCAAATGGCATGAGCCCCATTTCGCAAAGCAAGGCGGATGTGTGCATCGTGAAGATAATTCGGTGAACAAATACTGACATACTCCACGCCTCCTTTTTGAGAACGCCTCAGTTTGTCAAGATGACGGTCGAAGCGTTCCGGCTCGGTAAAAAAATCGGCATAGGGAAAATAAGAATCAATAATCCCCACGCTATCGAAAGGATCCAACACAGCAACAAGATTATTGGAAGTTTCTTTAATGGCTTTCATGTGTCTTGGTGCGACATAACCAGCCGCGCCGATCAATGCAAAATTTCTGGACATGGTGTCTGTAATTTTTTACAAAGATGAGAAAAATCCCGCTTTCCAAGTCCGGGAATCAGAGATTTAAAAGGGTTTGTTCGACAATCTGAGGAAAATATTCGTACTCAAGCTTGTGAATTCTTTCTGCCAGGCTTTCTGGCGTATCATTTTCATAAACAGGAGTTTCTGCCTGGAAAATAATGGCACCTTCATCATATTTTTCATTTACGTAATGAATGGTGATTCCGCTTTTTGTTTCTTTGTTTTCGATAACCGCCTCATGAACATGCCTTCCATACATCCCTTTTCCTCCAAATTTTGGTAGTAATGCCGGATGGATATTCATGATCCTGTCCTGATAAACATGGAGGAGTCCATCAGGGATTTTCCACAGAAAGCCTGCCAAAACAATCATATCTGTTCCCATATCTTTCAGCTCTGCTACTAAAGTTTCAGGATGTTTGAGTGTTTCTTTATCAAAAACTGTAACTGGTACGCCGAGATTTTTTGCTCTTTCTATGACTCCGGCCTGGGGATTATTGGTCATAACCTGTGTTATCACTGCGGTTTTTTTATCTTTAAAATACCGGATAATATTTTCAGCGTTAGTTCCGTTTCCAGAGGCAAATAATACTACGTTTTTCATTTCAAAAATCTTACAGAAAAGCACATTTTAACAAAAGAATTCTATGTTCTCAAGATTCAAAATCCCCATAGACGCCACATTATAAGGCATTTGTTTTTCTTCTGAAATGCGCCCTAAAGATTTTCAAAAATACAGATTAATTGGAGAGCAGTATGTGTTCTCCGAAAAAACTTCATCTATATTGTCTTTCAACATATTAAATATTGGCATAAATTTAAATCTTATCTTTTTTTTGTTTTTTATTGCATTAATGCATTACTTTGCAGCCTGTTTTAACTTAAAAATTACACAATATGTCAGACGTTCGTTCAAAAGTTGTCAACATCATCGTTGACAAGTTAGGTGTTGAAGAAAGTGAAGTCACCAATGAAGCAAGTTTTACCAATGATTTAGGTGCTGATTCTTTGGACACTGTCGAATTAATTATGGAATTTGAAAAAGAGTTCAATCTTTCAATTCCTGATGAAGAAGCAGAAAAGATCGAAACAGTTGGTGATGCTGTGAAGTATATTGAAGATCATCAGTAAAAAACTATTTTATGCAGTTAAAGAGAGTCGTTGTCACAGGAATTGGAGCAATCACTCCCATTGGGAATACTGCTAAGGAGTATTGGGAATCGTTGCTGCTTGGAAAGAGTGGTGCGGCTCCCATTACTTTATTTGACGCATCAAAGTTTAAAACCCAGTTTGCCTGCGAAGTAAAAAATTTTGACTTCGAAAAGTTTTTTGACAGAAAAGAAATCAGAAAACTTGATAGATATGCACAACTGGGAATTATCACCGCTACAGAAGCTGTAGAAGATTCACAATTACTTGAGGGTGAAGTCGACAAAGATCGTATAGGTGTAATTTGGGCATCAGGAATTGGCGGGATACAAAGTTTTCATAACGAGGTAGAAGCTTTTGTTACCGGAGACGGATCTCCAAGATACAATCCCTTCTTTATTCCCCGGATGATTTCTGATATCGCCACAGGCCATATTTCTATTAAATATGGTTTGCATGGGCCTAATTTTGCAACAGTTTCAGCATGTGCTTCATCTGCCAACGCCTTGGCAGATGCTTATAATTATATCCGTCTGGGAAAAGCAGACGCATTCGTATCAGGAGGTTCCGAAGCAGCCATCACGGTTGACGGAGTCGGTGGATTCAATGCCATGCATGCCATTTCCACACGAAATGACGACCCTTCAACTGCTTCCCGCCCCTTTGACAAAGGCCGTGACGGTTTTGTAATTGGTGAAGGCGGTGGCGCATTAATTTTTGAAGAACTGGAACATGCGCTGGCACGCGGTGCTAAAATTTATGCCGAAGTAGCCGGGGCTGGTCTTTCCGGAGATGGATATCACATGACAGCACCGCATCCGGAGGGCTACGGAGCTTATTTGTGTATGAAAGCTGCTGTGGAAGATGCTGAAATGAACATTACAGATATCGACCATATTAATACTCACGGTACATCCACACCGGTTGGAGATATTGTTGAACCTAAAGCCATTGTAAAGCTTTTTGGTGATCATGCTTATAATATCAACATCAATTCCACCAAATCCATGACTGGTCATTTGTTGGGGGGAACTGGTGCTATTGAAGCCATAGCAATCCTGCTGGCAGTTAAAAACGATATCATACCGCCGACCATTAACCATTTTGATGATGATCCGGAAATCGATAACCGTTTGAATTTTACTTTTGGGAAAGCTGTGGAACGAAAAGTAAATGCTGCACTCAGCAATACTTTTGGTTTTGGAGGCCACAACGCATCCATCATCTTTAAGAAATTTACCAAGTAAAGGATACTTGTTTTGTTAATCAAAGACTTTCTCGGTTATTATTTTTCTTCCGATAAGGAATTAAAAAAAGCAATAAAAAATGTTTTCGGATTTTATCCCGGAAACATTTTTTTATATAAACAGGCCTTTCGTCATAAGTCCGCCAGCATTATGCACAAAAGCGGATTAAAAATAAACAACGAACGCCAGGAATATCTCGGCGATGCCATTCTGAGTTCCGTGGTAGCCCATTACCTTTTTAAACGATTCCCGGCAAAAGACGAAGGTTTTTTAACTGAGATGCGCTCAAAGATCGTCAGCCGTTCTTCTTTAAACAAACTGGCCAATAAAATCGGGATTAATCAGTTCATGAAGATTTCCGTTTCGGATGCCCATCTCATGAAATCGGCAGGTGGAAATGCCTTCGAAGCTTTCATCGCAGCACTATACCTGGACAAGGGCTATGCGTTTACCCAAAAGATCATTATCAAGCGAATCCTCACAAATTATTTCGATCTGGAAACCCTGATGAACACTGAAATCAGTTATAAGAGCAAAATGATAGAGTGGGCACAGAAAGAAAAGATCAACGTGCAGTTTTCCGTGATCAATGAGCAAAATGTAAAAGGGCAGAAACAATTTCAAGTGGCCCTACTGGTGGATGAAAAACCGATGGCGAAAGCTTTCGACTATTCCATCAAAGGTGCTGAAAATCTTGCAGCTGAAAAAGCCTGGGCGATATTGTCTCAGTCTTTATCGTAATAAAAAAATTAGAAATTGAATGGCCCGGGATTCGTTGAACTCCGGGTTTTGTTTTTGTATTATCTTTGTTTGAACCAAAGAAAAATCTGTTTACCGGGCAATTATGGCAAAGAAACTTTTTATATCAGGTGACAGCAGGGAGGGTTTTCACCTGCTTTCCATGGTCAGCAACCTTACTGATTACCGGATCAGTTTTTTCATCAACGGCAACCTGGGCATCATGCTTAAAAAGTATGCTGATTTTGTTCAGGAACCTGACAAGACTCCTTTTTCCTGGTTTTATTTTTATGATGCCGACCTGCACATCTACTATTACCTGTTTGCCAACAAAAGCCAGGGTAAAAGCTTGATTCCGGAATTAAAACAGTTCGATTATCTACTTTTTATCAAAGGAAGCCTTCCAGAGAATTATTACAACGATAAAATGGCAAAATTGAGAACACTCACGGATATTCAAGCCGTATTTCAACAGGATGTATTGAAGATAAAAAATACGGATCTGCTTTTGGAAGCACTTGAACTGCATGAACTCAAGGAAGTAATCATTCCTTCCAGGGAGCAAAAGTACCATTTCAAAAAGCCTTAGGATCAAACCTTTTGGGGACTTTCAAAACTATTTCACCCATTTTTTAAGGACTGCAACAAGTCCTTCAATATCATCCTGAGTAGTATCCCAGGAACACATCAGCCGCACTTCAGAAGTATTTTTATCCCAAATATGGAAAAAATATTCCTTTTGAATGTTCGGAAGTACTTCTTTAGGAATAATGGCAAAAACACCATTGGCTTCAACTTTCCGGGTTACTTTTATCTGTTCGAACTGTTGCAGTTTTTCACTTAGCATTTGTGCCATTTTATTGGCGTGGGTAGCATTTTTCTTCCAAAGTTCATCAGTAAGATAACGGTCAAATTGTGCCGAAATAAACCGCATTTTTGAATGAAGTTGCATTCCCTGTTTGCGGAGATATTCAAAATCCAAAGCCAATTTCTTATTAAGAAAGACAACGGCTTCACCAAACATCAAACCGTTTTTGGTACCACCAAATGATAAAATGTCAACTCCAACATCAACAGTAAAATTTTTAAAATCCATTCCCAACGAAACTGCAGCATTACTGATGCGGGCGCCGTCCATATGGAGATACATATTATGGGCATGGGCAAAATCAACCAAAGCTTTCACTTCTTCCGGCTTATAAACAGTCCCCTTTTCAGTAACCTGAGAAATGGAGATCAGCTTGGGTTGTGTGTGGTGCTGAAAACCAATGCTGTTCAAAAAAGGCAAAACCTGTTCAGGCCGGATTTTTCCATCTTCGGTTTCCAATTCCAATATTTTGGAACCGTTGAATTTCTCCGGAGCACCACACTCATCTTCATTCAAATGCGCTGAGTGAGCGGCGACAATCGACTGATAAGAACGAATTACATGACTCGTTCCCAGCACGTTGGCAGAAGTTCCATTGTAAACAAAAAACACAGCAATATCATTTCCAAAATATTTTTTAAACTTCTCAATTGCTGCTGCCGTAACAGGTTCATCAAGTTCTCCGTATGCGGCCATGTGTCCATGATTGACCTGAGTAAGGGCTTCCATAATTTCAGGACAAACGCTCGACCAGTTATCGCTGGCAAAAGACTTTATTTCATTCATTGTGTTATGATTTGATTTTTAAGATCAGCGTTTATTTTAAAGTTTATCAACTATCGAATTTTTCATTTCCCGGGTACTCAGTAATCCGCAGGCCGCATCAATATCCTGACCCCGCGAAGCCCTGATGGTGGTAACAATACCTTTGGCATTGAGTGCATCCTTAAACTGCATGATACTTTCTTCCGTCGTACCCTGAAGCGGCGTATTCGGAATACTGTGAAAACGTATCAGGTTGATCCGACATTTCAGTCCGTTTAAAACCCGTGCCAGCTCTTTCACATGAGCAGGAGTGTCGTTCAGTCCGCTGAAAACAATGTATTCAAAGGAAACCCGGCGCTGGCGATCGAAAGAATGATTTTTCAACTCGCCCAGAATATCTTTGATGGAATATTTCTGGGAAACCGGCATCAGCATACGGCGTTCTTTTTCGAAAGGAGAATGCAGGCTGACCGCCAGATGGCAGGCACTGTCTTCCAGAAAATGTCGCATGGGGGGAACCAGCCCGATGGTGGAAACAGTGATTTTTTTCGGATTCCAGCCAAAACCCCAATCGGAAGTAAGAATTTCCAAACTTTTCATCAGAGAGTCCAAATTATCCATGGGCTCTCCCATTCCCATAAACACAAAATTGGTGAGCAACTCCCTTTCTGGAAGGCTTTTGATTTGATTTAAAATCTCTCCCGTGGTGAGATTCGCCTGAAATCCCTGTTTCCCGGTCATGCAAAACAGGCATCTCATTTTACATCCCACTTGCGTGGAAAGGCAAAGTGTAGTACGCTTTTTTTCAGGAATAAATGCCGATTCTATATACCCGCCTTTACGGATTTTGAAAAGATATTTTTTGGTTCCGTCGGAAGAAACCTGAACATTTACGGGCTCATCCAAACCCAGATCAAACTTTTCCGAAAGCTGCTCGCGTACCTTTTTGGAAAGGTTGGTCATCTCATCAAAAGAAGTAACCTGCTTCTGATAAAGCCAAGCCGCGATCTGTTCCGCAGCAAATTTTGGCAGATTCAATCCGTCAGTAATTTCCCGCAGATCACCAAGACTCTTTCCGAAAAGAATTTCCTTATGTATATCTTGTGCCACAGGGAGTTATTTCTTTTTCTTATGAATTTTTGAGTTCAGATTTTTTACCGGTCTTCTTTAAATTTTTCCCTACCACTTTACTCTCTTTCGTCACACCTTTTTTCACATTCTTCCATTCCACAGGAGCTTCTTTGCACACCTTCTTCTCAACCTTCCGGGCATAATCTCCGGTTTCGTCCGCAACTTTTTTCGTTTCCACTTTGGTAGCTTTCCAAACCTTTTGGCTGGTTTTCTTCACCGTTTTGGCATCTTTCTTTATCTCTTTTTTAATGTCCTGCTGAAATTTATCAACTTTCGTTTTATTCTGTGATAACACAACTTTGGATACCAACAGCATTCCTATGATTATAACAATTCTTTTATTCATAATTCTATTTTACAAAGAGTCCTGCATGATTTCTGCATCACAAAAAAAAGACTCAAAATTAATTTTCAAAAATACAAAAACTCCCTATGAGAACTTTTAAAAAACTTCTTCAAATGGTAATTCAATCACAGGCAGGAAAGATTCGTAATTTTGCCGCCTAAAATTTCCGTTCTATGGAAAAAGGTGAAAAAAGAATTGCACGCGAGAAAAGAACAATAGCAGAAATGATCGGGCTGTACTGCCACGATCATCATGGAACAAAAGGGAAAAACGATTTGTGCGAGGATTGCCAGAATTTGCTGAATTATGCTTTTGCAAGGATTGATCGCTGTGTTTTCCTTCCGGGAAAACCCACTTGTAAAAATTGTACCATTCATTGTTACGCTCAGGCTAAAAAGGAAAAAATAAAAGAAGTGATGCGCTACGCCGGTCCACGGATGATACTGCACAAACCTGTATTGGCAATTTCTCATTTAATTGATGGGAATAAAGATGAAGAAAAGATTCAAATATATCTGGAAAACAAAGCGAAAAAAGCCGGGAAAAGCGGAGATCGAAAATAAATTCAGAGAAAAAATTCTACACGAATTATGAAAATAAATTTTTGCAAAAAAAGATTTTGTATTTTAAACTCTTTTAAGTCTGAGTTTAAGATTTGCCATGGTTTGATTTAAATTTCTGTCGCTATGAAACTGTTAAACAGCCTTTTAAAAGATAACTTCTCCGGATCGGGGATGCTTCTTTTCAAAACTCAGGAGATCCTGATAATGATTGGACAGAGTGAAGAAGAAATTGAAACGGAAGGCTTGGTGAAGGATTTGGCGCAGTTGAAAAAGCACTTTCCACTCTTTGCGGTATTGCAGCATTTCATTAATGAGATAGAATTTTTCGTACAACAACAGCCTTATATCGAAGGTGAACAGCTTGTTTTACGTATTGGAAATTACCGAAAACAATGGCTGCACGCACAGCACAAAGCCAATGAAAAACTATTGACCGCACTCTCTTTTGAGGGAAAAAACATTCTTTTGCATAGTAATAGCTCGGCCCTGCAATCGCTTTTTGCCGAACTGGCAAAAAGAAAGATCTTTCCTTCCTTGTGGCAAACTGTCTCCGCGCCGGTAAATGAAGGCTTATTACAGGCTAAAGTATTGAAAAGACTGGGGTTCAAAGTTCATCTGTTTCATGAAGTGGCCATTTCCAAGTTTGCTAAAAATATCGATTTTGTCATTTTCGGTGCAGATGTGGTAACCAACAGCTTTTTCATAAACAAAGTGGGAACCTATCTGCTTTCGCTGATGATGAAGCAGGAAAACAAACCCGTTTTTGTTTTGTCAGAAATAAGAAAACTAAGAGCTGGAGAAGAAGTTAATCAGCACGAAATATTGTCAGAAACACCTAAATCCTACAAAGAGATTATTGACGATCCCGACGGACTTACAGTACATAATTATTATTTTGAAGCTACTCCCCTTTCATTAATAAAACAGGTATTTACTGAATCTGATCCTTCCTGATGAAAACGACTTCCTGACTATTCAGATTTTAAAAGAAACCGTAAGTTTGTCCCATGAAATTTCTGTCTGCTGTATTTTTTAAAATCTTTGTATTCTTTGTAGGATTGATCCCTTACAGAATACTTTATATCTTTTCCGATTTCCTGCGTTTTATACTTCATCACGTTGTAGGATACCGTAAAAATGTGGTGGAAGATAACCTAAGGAAGACATTTCCTGACATGTCGCCCAAGAAATTAAAAAAGATCATCAACCTCAGCTATAAAAACCTGACAGACATGCTGATTGAAGGCATCAGAGCCTTTACAATTTCCACCAGGCAAGCTACCCGGCGCTTTAAGCTTTTAAACCCGGAGATATTCGATCCCTTCAGAGAACAAGAAAAAGGCGTCATCCTTGTATTGGGACATTATGCAGACTGGGAATGGGCTGCGGTGTCTACTCCGATGTATATCCACTTTAAAAACCTCATAACATTTTATAAACCGCTGAGCAATCCTTTTCTCGACACATACATCAAAAAAAACCGCACGCGTACAGGGATGAAATTAGTTTCCATTAGTGCAACAGGTGCAACCTTTAAAAAATATGAAAAGAACCCGGCCGTATTCATTTTGGTTGCTGATCAAAGTCCTTCTAACCCTAAAAAAGCCGTTTGGATTCCTTTTCTGAAAAGAGATACAGCTTTTTTAAACGGACCTGAGAAGTATGCCAAACATTACAACCTGCCGGTTGTTTTTGTAGATGTTCAACGGGTAAAACGCGGTTTTTATGAAGCAGAATTTAGCGTTTTGACTACCGATCCCGACAACCTTCCGGATGGTGAAATTACCCGTCTTTACGCCAGAAAACTGGAAGAAATTATCTATAAAAAACCGGAAGACTGGCTCTGGTCGCATAAAAGGTGGAAACATACGAGAAAGTAATAAACCGACAATTCTTCCGTTCTTATCATAAACTATAACAAGATTTTACAACTCTTTTCCGAAATTATGATGAACTACCCCCGCCGCAGAGCAGCGGGGTATCAAAAGGAGATTATTAATCGCCCCAAGGGGCGGGGAATTAATCCCTTGTCCGCCTCAGGCGGATTAAAAACCCCGAGAAGAATGGTTTTACATTTGCTTCCAGAACCAAAAACATTCTTCTATGATTAATAAAAGGGTTGCAATTCAAAAAGGTAATTTCTTACAAAAACAAAAGAAATTCATTGTTCTCTTTCTTTTTATATTAATAGGAGCAACGGCGTTTTCACAAAATTCACTAGCCAAGCAGACACTTGAAAAGGCCAAAACCTTGCGAAACGACAAAAAATTTGCAGAAGCAGCAACCGTTTTAGGCGCTTTTGAAAAACAATACCCTGGAAATATCTGGATAGAACGGCTATATGCCCAGACACTGTTCTGGATGCACGATTATCAAAAATCAGATGAAGTTTACCGGCAGGCACTTCAGTACCATCCAAATGATATGGATCTGAAGTATGAGTATTCGCTATTGTTGTTTTCAGAGAAAAAATTTGACCCGGCCAAAAATTTGCTGACCGAATACACAAACAGCCCAAAAAACAACGGGTCAGCAGAAGGCCTGCTGGGTAAAATATATTTCTATCAAAGAAATTTCAAAGATGCGGCTGCTCATTTGAAAAACGCACTTCGCTTTAACCTGGGAAACAAGGAATTTCATGACCTGTATCAACAGGTTTACAGGATAATAAGTCCCAACATTTTCATTAGCGGAATGCTAAGAAGCGATACCCAACCCATGACTGTTTACGAGCCCACCGCAAAATTCCAATGGTATCAATCCGATTTTTTGGATTTAAGCATCTCAGGTAATTATCTGACTTTTAGCAATATTCCTACTCGGAATTCTATTTCTTTTGTTCAAGTCAGCAACCTTTTCCGTTTCGCCCAGCTAGGCGTGGAACTAAAACTTTTTGCCGGACAGAATTATTCAGGATTGGACAAATCGCACGAATGGAATGGTGGCGTTAGTTTGATAAAATCTCTTGGTAAATCCATAAAATTACAAGCTGAAGCAAGACGAATCAATTACAATTACACTGAAAGCAGTGTCAATAACATTTTGATGATCAATCAGTACAGCCTTGCCTTGATTGCCGGGAAGCAGAATGACTGGAACGGAATGGCAGGCGCCCAGACACAATACTATCCTGATAACAACTATGTATCAGCTTTGTTCGCTTGGGCACTAAGCCGCCCTTTGAACCTTGCAGGAGTTAAATTATCTCTGGGATATGCTTTCAATTACATGGATTCAAAAGAAGACCGGTTCGTGACCAAATCTTCGTATTATCAGACAAATGCCATGGGAAACTCAAATGCAAGTTCAAGTACAGAAGGAATTTATGTTCCGTATTATACGCCTCATAAACAATTCTCGAATTCATTGCTTGCCAATCTTTCTGCACCACTCAGCCCAGTAACGCATTTTTATACTCATACTTCTGTAGGATTTTATGCAAAAACCAATGCTCCGTTTTTTGTAGAAAATAATTCTACGGTGGCAAAAGAATTTGGATATCAAACATATTACCCCCTTGATTTGGGCGGTTCTTTATTTTTTGATCTTAGCAGACAGGTTACATTTAAAATAAACTACAATTATCAAAAAATGGGCGTTGCAGGCAAAAGCTTTTGGTCACAACATCTTAATCCGTTACGGTCATGAAATGAACGACCCGTACAGATATAACAAACCGGAAGAGTATATTGCAGCCTGGAGACATGTGGTGAATATATTTCGTAATTTGGGCGTGAACAATATTATTTGGGTTTTGTCGCCGCAACCTGCTTATTTACATTATCATGAATATTATCCCGGAAGTGATTATGTGGATTGGGTCGGCGTGGGGGTCTTAAATTACGGAACCGTCGCTCCCTGGTCTAAGTGGTGGAGTTTTAAAGAAATTTTTGGTGATTACTATACCAAGCTGGATGTTTTTAAAAAACCGTTGATGATCACAGAAATGGGAAGCCTCGATGTTGGAGGAAATAAAACAGAATGGTTTAAAAAAGCTTTTCCGGACCTTTCGGGAAAATATCCAGACCTGAAAGTGCTTTTGTTTTTCAACGACAATACAACGTTAAATAAATCCTTAAACTGGGACATTGCTAACGACACACTGACATGCCGCGCCATTCAGCAGGCCATAGAAGCGAAATGGAAAAATTAAATCAGAAATAATCATTCCGAAGGATATAAAATGCGCATACACATTCTGCAACATGTTCCTTATGAAAGCCCGGGTTTAATCATGGACTGGGCAAAAGAAAAGGAGTTCCCCGTTAGTTTTACGCGGTTCTATGAAAATGAACACCTTCCATCCCCAGACGATTTTGATCTTCTTGTGGTCATGGGTGGTCCCATGAATATTTATGAAAAAGACAAATACCCTTGGCTGGCCTTGGAAAAATCGTTCCTTCAAACCTGCCTTGCAATGAAAAAGAAAATGCTGGGCATTTGTCTGGGTTCACAACTTCTTGCCAATGCTCTGGGCGCAAAAGTTTTCCCCAACAAAGAAAAAGAAATCGGATGGTTCCCCATTCATAAAAATGGCAACCATCCTTTATTGGATGTGTTTTCTGAAGATGTTATCCTTGCATTTCACTGGCATGGCGACACTTTTGAGATACCGAAAAATGCGATACCCATCTTCTATTCAGAAGCCACCAAAAACCAGGGGTTTATTTTTGATAACCACGTGTTTGCGCTTCAATTTCATTGGGAAATAGAATCTGGTTCCTTAAAACAATTAATACGACACGCCAGTGAGGATCTGACATCGGAAAAATATGTTCAAACTCCGGATAAGATGGTGACTAATACTTCTGATTTTGAAGCAGCCCGGTATCATCTTTGGGATTTACTGAATTTCATTCAGGTACTTTAATGTGCTTCTCCTGCAAACCGGTATCTTTGCAAAACCGGGAAGCCTCAAAAAATACCCGAAAATTGATAATATTCTTTACTTTTGAATGAAATATTAATATCAAGGGCCGTTTATGATCAAACAGTTTTTGTCGATCGTCTTATTTATGATAGCTACATCGCTACCGGCTCAAACATTCACAGACATTCGGGCAAAGCTAACAGGTGTTGGCGGAAGTGCTTGCGGTTGGATTGATTACGACCAGGATGGGAAACTGGACATTTTTGTTTCAGGAGAATTTTATCAAAATAACAAACATTTTATCAGCACAGATCTTTATCATAACGACGGGCACGATCATTTCACGAAAGTGAAAACACCTATCGTCAATGTTTTTCGTAGTGCTTTTGACTGGGCAGATTATAACCTGGACGGCAAACCCGATCTGTTTATTATTGGTCAGGATGCATCAGGAAAGTCTATTGCTGACTTATATGAGAACAACAACCGAAGTCCAAATTTTATCCTGATTAGGACAGGTATTCCGGGTCTTAAAGATGGTTCCGTGGATTGGGGCGATTATGATGGTGACGGCGACCCAGATCTATTGCTGACCGGAGAAAGTGCCCATGGACCAGTAACGAAGATCTACCGCAATGACCGACACAACCATTTTACAGATATTCATGCCGGACTGCCCGGAGTTCGTTACGGTGTAGCACGTTGGGCTGATCTTTTCCAGAGCGGTCATCTGGATATTATTTTAAGTGGCAGCCTTGCTTCAGGAAAATATATTACTGCCGTTTACCGCAATGTCAACAACAAATTTGTCAAAGTTCCTTTGGATTTTTCCAATCTGAGCCTGAGCGATGTTGCTGTTGCAGATTACAATATGGATGGATGGCCTGATTTTGTGGCCTGCGGTGAAACACAGGACGGGCATGTGCAGACAAGGCTCTATAAAAATGAAAAAAACGGTTTCTTCAGTATGGTTCTGCCTGGGCTAACAGGTGTCCGCACAGGTTCAGTTGCCTGGGGCGATTACGATCATGACGGCGATCCTGATCTTCTAATTACCGGCGAATCAGCTCACGGACCTGTTTCAGAAATTTTCAGAAACGACCGTAATGGAAAATTCACCAACATCCACGCAGGGCTCATCGGATTGTACATGAGTGACGGTCATTTTGGGGATTATGATCAGGATGGGGATTTGGATGTGTTGATTTCGGGAATGTCGACCGGATACAAATTTTACACAAAAGTTTATCGAAATGATCCCACCCGTATTGATACTCTTGTTAGCAGAGGATCGGGAAATAACGAGCAGGTAAATCAGGATCATGGGATTTTTGAATATTCAGTAACAGTACCTCCCAAACCAAAAAAAATATATTATTATGTGTATGCTTCTACCTACTGCGATTTGTACGGAAAAGGCAAAAAAGAATACTATGTCTTTTTCAGTCCTATTAAAAAACAGCACGTGCAGTATCAGATGCAAGAGAAGTTTAACCAGCTTATTCATGAGAGATTTCCTATGTGGCCAAAGATCAATCCTGGAGAAATTATTACAAATGGATTTACTACTTATAAAAAAGCAGAAGCTTCAAAGAAGACGGCCATAAAAGCATATGAATCAGTTGGTTTTAAAGTGCATGAGTTAGCTCGGTAATTTTATGAAGAAGAAAGTTTTATTTGTGTGTCTGGGAAATATCTGCCGTTCGCCCAGTGCTGAAGCAGTGTTTAATCATTTAATACAGGAGAAAAATGTTTCCGGAGAATATAAAGTAGATTCTGCTGGAACTTCCGCGTGGCATGAAGGAGAACAGGCTGATCCACGCATGAAACTTCATGCTACAAAAAGGGGTATCAACATCACTTCCATTTCCCGGTCCGTAGTTCCCGGAACTGATTTTGACAACTTTGATTATCTCGTTGCCATGGACAACCATAACTTACGGGACCTAAAAAAAATGGCTCCCAAAAAAGAACATTGGGAAAAGATATTTCTCATGACAGACTTTTCTTCAAACAACCACTACAATGGCGTTCCAGACCCATATAACAGCGGCTCCGAAGGGTTTGAGCTTGTGTTGGATTTACTTGAAGATGCCACAAAAGGGTTTCTTTTGTTTACACAAAATCACAATCAGAAATAACCATCTTTTACAAAAAGTGTAAAGCTCAAAATTTAAATAATTCCGTCTACTTTTGCAGAAAGAATAAATCTTGAATAAAAGACATCATATTCCTTTTTTGGCTTACCTGTTGCTTTTGGCAACCACTTTTTCATTTTATAATTGTAATGCCCAGCAAAAGACAAGGATTCAGGTAGATCATGCAGATGCATGGAATTACAATGCTAAATTAGGAAAGGACATCCAGCAGTTAATAGGCCATGTCAAGCTTAAGCAGGATTCTACACTTTTCTTTTCCGACAGTGCTTATTTGAATGATAAAAAGAGGGATTTTGACGCCTTCAACCATGTCCACATTATTGTGAACGACACATTAAACCTTTATGGTGACCGCCTGCATTATGAAGGTAAGACCAGAACAGCCGAGCTTTTTGGAAACGTAATTTTGAAAGACAATAAAGCAACCCTGTATACTAATCATCTCATTTACAACAGAAATACTGACATCGCGCATTATGATATGGGGGGAAGGATTCTTTCCGATTCCAATGTATTGAGAAGTTCTTTGGGATATTACAATACCACAAACCGGATTTTCTATTTCCAAAAAAATGTAATTCTTAACAGTCGTGACCAGGTACTAAGTTCAGATACCTTAATTTTCAACACAAATAACTCTATCGCTTACATCAAAGGCCCGACAATTATCAAAAGTAAAGAAACCACTATTCACTGTTCCGATGGGTGGTTTGATACTCAAAACCACGATTCAAAGCTTTTTCACCGGCCTGTTATCCAATCCAAAAGCCAGACTCTTACTGCCGACAGTGTTATATACAGTAACAATTCAGCCCACGGAAAGGCTTATGGCAATATTCAGCTCGTGGATACAGCACGGCAAATTGTAATTGAAGGTCAGATAAGCGAAATGTGGGACAAGACGGGAATTACTTACATTACTAACAAGGCCATGGCCATCAGCTATGACCAGCAGGATTCGCTTTTTATTCATGCAGATACCCTATGGATGTATCTTGATAAAAAAAGAAATGCAAAGAAAGTGCTTGCTTACCATCAGGTAAGATTTTACAGAAAAGATTTACAGGGAGTTTGCGATTCGTTGGCTTATACTATGAAAGACTCCACCATGCGCATGTTTACAAATCCTGTTATTTGGACCGGGGAAAACCAACTTTCTTCTGATTCCATTTCTTTGGTGATACAAAATGGTCAAATAGACACGATGACCATGACCAAAAACGCTTTCATCATTTCAAAAGATTCTGCTGAGATGTTCAACCAGATTAAAGGAAGAATTATGATCGGGTATTTCAATAGAAACAAAATCTATAAAATGAAAGTGGATGGTAATGCGCAATCCATTTACTGGATGAGAAATGACAACAAACAACTTATCGGGCTGAATAAAGCGGAAGCCAGTGATATGATGATCAAAATTGCCAACAATAAGATTGTAGGTATCGATTACCTGGATAAGCCCAGTGAAACGTTGTATCCGCCAAAAGAATCCAAAGGAAAGAGCAGCATACTTAAGGGTTTCAACTGGCTAAACTACCTCAGGCCTGTTTCAAAGCAGGATATTTTTACGAGAAAAGTAAAGAAACTCAGAAATCAGAATACCGAGAATTTCAAATAGCGGTGCGGATTTTGACGAATATCCTTCAACAGTTTATCCAGTTGAAGAATGGCTCTGTTCACTTGTAGATACAAACTGTCGTTGTTCACGATAGCTCCGGCAGTACCCTGGCCATTATTTATTTTTTTAAGTATCAAATTTAATTCATCAAGGGTTTTCCCTGCATTGGCAATGGTTCCCTTGAGATTAGCTCTGGACAACGAATCGCTCACGCTCTTCAAATTTTTCACTATGTCCTTAAAGTCCTGGCGGTTTTCAGAAAGCGTACTCGTTAATGAATCCATATTTGAAATAATATGGCCGATTCTTGTCTGGTTGGTTTTAACCATCTCATTCAGTGCGGCAGTGGTAGCATTCAGGTTATGAAAAGTACTTTGTAGATCCTGCATAGAAGCCTTCAAAGAATTGTTACCGTGTCGCCCCATCGCATCGTTCAATGCAGAAATCAAACTATCCGCATTGGATAAAATTTGTTCTGCACGCGCCTTGATTGGCGCCAATGCTGAGTTGACCTGCTCCTTGAGATTTACTTCCACACTCCCTTCCAATGTGTCGTTATTTTGGACAAGTTTTGTTGATTTCCCGAGAATCAACTCAACCGATTTATCCCCCAGCAAAGTGGCATTTATAATTCTGGCTTTGGTATCTATGGGAATTGGGAAGTGTTTACCTATGAGCAACGAAACCATAATATCTCCGGAATAATCCGGGGTAAACCTGATATTACTTACCTGGCCGATCTGCATACCATTTAATAAAACGGGGTTGGCAGTCACCAGGCCACTTACGTTATGATAGCGTACTTGCAGAACCATTTGTTCCCTGAAAAGATCCTTTCCTTTAAGAAAGTTATATCCCCAAATAAAGATCACAATGGCAAACACAAACGTTGAGCCGATATATATTAAGCTGGACTTTTTCACGTTCTTGAATTTAACTTCAAAGTAAAGCAAAAGTACAAAAAATAAAGATTGTTGTTCAAGTGTCAAGTTTGTTTGAAAAAATGATCTTTCAAAGTTAATTGCCCGTTTGAGAAGCTGTAAAGTTATGGATATAAAAACTTTCTTGTCTTCGTCAGTTTTTTGCAACACCCACCTAAGTCATTGAATATCAAT
>CAZPPK010000052.1:0-17839 GCA_964588415.1 uncultured Lentimicrobiaceae bacterium | reverse complement strand
CTGATTAATGATAAAGAACTGAATGAAAAGTTGGATGATTTCAATAGGGAATTACTCTTAAACATTAAAAGTGAAATGGGCAGGTTGTTGGATTATAACACGAAACTTTATCACTGGTCCAATCTGGAATTGGGAAATTTTAACCTGGTTCTGGAGGATATTCAGGTTTCCGAACTCGTAAAAATTGTAGAACAGACAGAAAAACACGGGTTCAAAAGAAAAAATATTTCTTTCTTTAAAAATTTGGAGAGCAACCTGACGGTAAAAGTGGACATCACTCTTTTTCTTCAAGCCCTTAATAATTTGGTGTCGAATGCAATAAAATTTACTCCTGAAAATGGCAGCATCACTGTTGACGCATATAAAAAGACAACCAGCAACTCAATCATTATTTCTGTCTCAGACACAGGAGTTGGAATACCGGAAGATGTCAGAGAAAACATTTTTTCCAAACACATTACCAGTCATGGAACGGCTGGTGAAAAAGGCAGCGGTCTGAAGTTGGGAATCGTAAAAAAAGTTATTGATGCACATAGATATTCTATTGATGTGAAATCTGAAGAAGGGAAAGGAACCAGATTCAATATTATAATTTAAATGGCCGTGCCCGAATGAAAAAAAGCTCGCATCTTATCGATACGGGCTTTTTCAATTATTAAAACTCTATTTTTATTAATGAGGCTGATAGATTAGCGAAGAACTTCTGTATCCGGGTCTGTCAAGATACCAATCCGGGTAAAATGTTCCATTGCTTTGTGCCCAATCGGCAAAGTGAAGATAGGCTCCCAGAATATCCTGTTTTTCAATAGGATATTCAAATGTCTGGGGAATATTAATAGCCCACGGCAAATTATTGTCCGTTTTGTAATAACTTCCTGTTATGGGATTACTGACATCATCACCTGTTCCAAGCAAAGTTTTGTCAGCCAGGTCTGTTGGGGCATGATTCGGAAGATGAACCTCAACACCACGAACTTTATTCACAATAATGAAAGGATTAAAGTTCCCTATATCTAATGTGTTATAAGTCACTGCCCCACCCGGTGCAAAGCTTCCATTACTGTAGAATGTCATGTTTACTACCAAGGTATCCGGAGTTATAAATGGAGAAGCCATTTCGGTATTAACTCCGATTCCAGGGGCCATATATTGCATCAACCGATATGCATCATCAAATACAATTACAGTAGCTTTTGACTGACCTGCTTCAAGGCCATTCGAAGCCACATGGATGTATGTATCAGAAGCCAGATCGGAACCTGTCACACTAATAATTTGATCAGGGGATACGCCTGGCAACTGGAATCCGAAACCATTGTGGTAGTATGCACCAAAAGCGTGAAGGATGAAAGTAGCGGTGATAGACTGCACTTGGTTCTGATTATCCATAGTAGTGGAAAAGTCATAATCCACAACAATATCATTAAAGTCATAGTCTCCCATGTAAGGCCACAGATCTTCAAAAGCCAGTGATCCGTTATAGTTGGAAGTCGTGGTTCCACCTGGAGAGATCCCACCACCGCCACCGCCACCATTATTGGTAGTATCGCACAATGCTAGGTTTCCTTTACTGGTTCCCCCTACAATTGTGAAATCGCCATATTGCTGACCTACTGTAGGATTCTTGTCGCACGATGTACTAATAGTAGCATTTTTGGAATTGTTCTCGTAAACGTAAATGGTTCTATTCAGTTTGCCATCATGCGAAGATCCATTGAAGGTAAATTCATCTCCATTGCTAACCGTACCACAATAAATCTGAGCATGGTGCTTCTTTTCTTTTACTTTCACCTGGGCAGTCCCATTTCCGTCATAACGAAGTGTTAACGAATATAGTTGGGTATCGCAGCCACATGTAGTACCACTAGTTTTATTGCACAAATGCAGATTATCTTTACTTACTCCATCCAGGATGGTAAAACTTCCATAAACATCTCCTTTGTTCAAAGTCTGAGAACAGCTCACATGAATAGAGGTGTTTTTGGTGCCATTTATTAATACAGATATATGTGTACCCAGTTTCCCATCTTTACCGGTTCCATTGGCAGTGAATGTTCCGTCAGGATCAACAGAGCCACTATAAAACACTGTATTTTTACCATTTGTAACTTCAATATCAGCCGTAGATGTACCGTTATATTTAAGCGTAATGGATCTCAGTCCGCCATTACAACCGCAGTCAGTTGAACCTCCGGCAGGTGGACAGGTGAAATAACCCATATTTTTCTTCTCAAAGTTTACATTAATCAACTTGGCAGCATTTTGAATGTCGCTGATGGAATAACCGCTCAATCCGCCACCACCAATTGCTTTATTGGCAATTACCAGAAAATCGTTGACCGACATCCTATCAAAAGCAGTCTTTTTGAAAACAAGATCACCAAGCTTGATAGAATTGGTTCCCATATGGCCAGCCTTATTAAATTCCACATTTAAGATAACTGCTACAATCTGGCCACCCCAGTTCCCGGCAACCTTTTCTTTTGATTTAGGATCTGAATAGTTTCTGTTCAATATCTTAGATTTACCACCACCAGGCAAAAAGTTCTGAACTGCTTTTGATGAAGTCAGTGTAATGGTATAATGGCTGGGATCACCAACAACCAGGCCGTTTGGGAAAACAGTACTAAAATACTGGTCACGGATAGTCCCAGGGTTATGCCCATGCGCTGATGCGTGCCAGCCACCCTGGCTGTATGTTAACTCTCCTTTCAGGTCGCAGGGCTCAGCCTTTGCATGTTTAAAACTATTATAATTATATGCCAACTGGTTGTCAATACCTGCCAGAACAGACTTAAACGTGTTTCCTTTGCCGTATTCCAATTTTAACATATTAGCATCAGCAGGGACTGTTATATTTGCAGTGATTTGACCTGATGAATTAGGAAAACCTGCATAATACAACTCGTAATTGTCAACAGAGTAAATTTTTAGAGTCTGATTGGGCTCCCAGGAAGGCACTGTAATATTTACGGAAACACTTTTAGTAGTTTGCCAGTTAAAGGAAGGGCTAACCACCAAATCTTTAAAGCTTGTTACCGCCGATTGTACCGGGGAAGGCATTTTGTTACACCCGGCCAAAGCAAAAAAAACCAAAAGAAAAAGAGCGCTTGTGAGTTTTAACAATTTCTTTTTCATGTTATTAGTATTAAATATTCATAATTTATTACTTTCGATAAAGTTAACCATTTTTCACTGAAAAACCTATAATTAAAGGTTTCATCAAGCCGATATTATAATCATTGTCGTTGCTTTTTCCGTCGAAAAATCATGCCAGAAATTAATATACACATTAAGACATTGTAAATGAGATAATTGATTACCGTATCGTCAAATCTTCTCTACTAAAAAGTTCCCATCTTGGGAAATTTTGTTCCAGTAAAGGGAGACAGAGTTCCAGAAATGCAAACATCATTCAAATGCTGATGGGTTCGGATTACAAAAAGCTGTTATAATTCTCTATTCTAAACAGATAACCAACCAAAAAAGGAAAGCGTGAAATCTTGTGAACTAAAAAAAGCTCTCATCTCTGAGAGCTTTTGTAGTCGGTACGGGATTTGAACCCGTGTTACCAGGATGAAAACCTGGCGTCCTGACCTGACTAGACGAACCGACCTCGCTTTATTTTGGAGCTGCAAAAGTAATATTTTTTTCTTTTCTGCAAATTTTTTTGAAGATTTTTGAATGAGTTATTCATCCAAAAGTTGATCGGGATAAAATTTAAAGCCAAGTCGCTTGGCTGTCTTGATGGAAACCATATCGAGCGTATTTTGCATCTCACTGACAGCAACCAGCTTAACCTGATCATAAGGTGGGATCAACAGGTCAAAACCCAAGGTATAGCGAATGGCGGATGTGATAATCTTTTCCACCGATTGTTCATTCATAATGTGGTTTCTGAAGTTGTTATACATAAAACCGAGCTCACTTTTACCGTCTATGAAGTAATGTTTCTCGTGATTAACGAAAATTCTTCCGATCAGGTAACCCAGATCGTTTACCCGATTGTACTTAAATGAATCGGTAAGAAAATTATAAATATGAATAATGCCGCAATAGGATCGCGATGGATCGGATTTAATGTATTTGCTTTGCATCATCTTGTGGTCTCTGGGAATTTCAAAAATATTGGTGTGTAACAGGAAAAGAAGGGTATCGCCACCAAACTTCAGCGAAAATTCGAAATCGCCACGCGCTTCTACTTCCATCGGCACATAGCGTTCAGGTCTCAGACTCTCTTCGTAATTATTATACTGCCCGACAATCTCAGTTGAAACACTTTTCAGTATCCCAAATGACTCTTTGGCCGCATCGAAAACATTTTGCTTCATAACTGATTTATCCCTTATCTCAGCGTACAATTGGTTATGTTTTGAAGTTTTTTTCGCATTCATAAGGGCAGGATTTATTCAAAAATAAACGAAAGCATAAACACCTTGGAATGGAGCTGATTGATACTTCCAGAATATATATCACTCTCTTTGATAATCAAATTATTCAATCCATACAACATTTTAGCCTCTACTCCCAGCTTAAAGTACTTGGTATAAAAATCGAAACCGGCTCCCAACTGAACCTGTGCATCATGGGTTCTCGTCTTTATTAAACCGTTGTTTGCCGCCTGGCTTGTTCTTTTGATAGCAGCCAGATCAATGGAATAGCTCATTCCTCCCAACACATAGGCGCCCACGTTGTTTCTTCTCCACGAACGATACTTTATCAGCAACGGAAAAATCAGGCAGGTCGAATTTAATGGCTTATTAATAGTTTCTGTAGCATCTCCGTGAAAAGTGTTGTCAGGAGATACCGCAAATTTGTACACCAACGTTCTGCTACCAAATGAAATGGTCGGAATGAACCTAAGATCGATATATCGATTCAACAACAAATTACCCAATATTCCTACGGAAAATCCCGGTGAACTGTTTGCCGAGACTGATTGCACGCGATAATATTTATCTGGATCCAGACCTGGCACGTCATTTGAACCATGCCAAGATTTAAAAGAATAAAGATCATTAACTGTTTTAACCGAAAAAAGCATCTGGTCAAAACCAAGGACAAATCCAAAATGGTAAGGCTGGTCGTTATAACCCTGAAGATTCATTACATATTTTTCTTGTGCTTTGACGGAAACCGTCAAAAACATCAGGATCGTAACAAAAAGGGTAAATCGAGTTATTTTTGATTTTTTCATAAACTCATTTTATAACGGCCGATCTCTCTTTATATTATCAAAATCCAAAATTAGCAATAAGAAAGGATATTACAAAACTTGTATCCAGGTCCAAACCACTTCATGTACTGTTATTTCTCAGCAATATACAACGTAGCAATACCAAAAGTCAGCCTGTTTTGTGTCGGATTCTTGAAACCTGCCCGGAGCAATTCACTCATAAAGACTTCTCCTTCTGGGAATGCCGCCACGGAATTGGGCAAATAAGTATAAGCAGAACTGTGACGGGAAACCATTTTCCCAATCACCGGCAAGACATATTTAAAATAGAACCAATAGATATTTTTCATGGGAAAGCCTGATGGTTTGGAAAATTCCAGCACCGCGACTTTTCCACCCGGTTTCAGAACACGCTGCATTTCCTTAAGTCCTTTTGCAAGATTCTCATAATTTCTTACTCCAAAGGCCACCGTAACTGCATCGAAATATCCATCTAAAAAATCAATTGCTTCGGAATCCCCAACCTGTAGTTGGATTATTTTTTCAAGTCCTTTTTTCCTGATCTTTGTTTCACCGACTTCTAGCATATCTGCAGCAATGTCAATACCTATAATTTTCTCCACCGGCATTTTAGCCAGTTCTATGGCAAGGTCGCCTGTGCCGCTGGCCACATCGAGAATTACTTTTGGTTTGTCCACAGAAAGAATTTTCCTTAGCCGTTTCCGCCAGATTTTGTCGATATCTGCTGAAAGCAAATGGTTTAATAGGTCGTACTTGGGTGCAATGTCGTTAAACATGCCCTGCACCATGTCTTTTTTACCTTTCGGTTGTTCAGATTTTGCCATGTTTTTTTAGTGTATCACCTGAAAATTTCAGGTGCAAGATATATTTAATCCCCGAAGGATCTTCAGTTAAAATTCAAGTTCTGTCCAACAATATTACTGTTTCTACCGGGAGCTTTCATTCCTGATCATCTGCAGCGCTTCCTGAAACAGTTTTTCTTTGTTAACATGAACCACCCCAACTTCCTCACAAACAATTCCTCCGGCAAGATTTGACAACGATGCCGTATCTTCCGGATTCAATCCGTGTGAAAGACAAAGTGCTGCCACACTGATCACCGTATCGCCGGCACCTGATACATCGGCCACATTCCGGCGGTGTGCCTGAACCAGCTTATCTTGTTGAGTTCCGTTTTCGTTCCACAAAATATAAACGCCTTTTTCCGACAACGTATTCAGAATCATAGAAGCATTCAGCTTTGCCAACAGTTTTTTAGATGCATCCCTGATGCTTTCCAGATCAGCGGGAACCGCACTCAGATTGAGCCCTTCTTTAATTTCTTTTAAATTAGGTTTGATCAGCGTAACATTATGGTAAGAGAGGAAATTTCTCTTTTTCGGATCAACCAAGACAGGAGTTTTAAACTCATCCGCCTTTTCATTCACAAAATCTATCAATGCCGGAGAAATAACGCCTTTGTCATAATCCTGGAAAATGACCGCATCAATTTTCCTGCTTTTGAAGATTTGTTCGATTTTTTGACATAATTGCTGAAAAACGAAACTATCCAATTCATGTGTTGATTCTTCATCTACGCGAAGCAGTTGCGCATTATTGCCTATCACTCTATATTTTACGGTCGTTTTTCTTTCACCGCTTTCAATAATTCCTTCCTGATCAAGCCCGGCATCCGCCAATAATCTTTTCAAATCCTGTCCGCGCTGGTCGGCACCTGCCACTGAACACAACAAAGTTTGTGCGCCCAAAGATTGCAGGTTCAACGCAACATTTGCCGCTCCGCCCAGCCGTTCTTCCCTTTTTTCAACAGACACTACCGGAACTGGTGCTTCTGGAGAAATCCTTTCCACTCTTCCCCAGATGTAAGAATCCACCATAATATCTCCTATGACCATTACCGTTTTTTCGGTAAAGGCATTGAAGAGTTCGGTAAGTATTTGCTTGTTCAAATTCATTATTCTCTATTAATTCAAATTCTTATTGTAGTTTTTCCAACGCTTCTTTCATCCTCTCCACAGATTCTTCAATCAGACCGGAAGAAGTCGCGTAGGATATCCTGATACCGTTCGGGTCGCCAAAAGCTTCACCCGGAGCAACGGCAACATGACCTTCATTCAGTAAATACATGGCCAGGTCGTAGCTGCTGTTGATCTCGTAACGCCCTGTTTTTTTCCCATAAAAGTAACGCACATCCGGAAATAAATAAAATGCACCTTCCGGAACATACGTGATCATCCCCTGAATCTTATTCAGCTTTTCAACAAGCAGGTCTCGCCGCTCTTTAAAAGCATTTACCATAATATGAATATATTCAGAGTCTTGTGGCGGATTTTTTATGGCTGCCATGGCTGCCATTTGAGAAATGGTTCCTGCTCCTGAAGTGTACTGCCCCTGCAATTTAATACAAGCTTCAGCCAGAAATTTCGGCGCTGCCATGTAACCAATACGCCATCCGGTCATGGCATAGCATTTCGAGACACCGTTTACCACCACAACCTGATCTTTCACTTCGGGAAATGAAGCAATACTGACATGCATCCCGGTAAAATTAATGTGCTCATAAATTTCATCGGAAACGATCAGAATGTCAGGATAATTTTTCAAAACATCTACCAATGCAGCAATTTCTTTTTCGCTGTAAACCATGCCCGTCGGATTAGACGGAGAGTTGAACAAAAAGGCTTTAGTCTTCTTAGTGATGGCCGTTGCCAGTTGTTCCGGTTTCAGTTTAAAATCATCTGCGATACTGGTATGGACGGGAACCACTGTCCCACCGGCCAGTTTTATGATGTCAGCGTAGGAAACCCAATAGGGCGCCGCCATAATTACTTCATCACCGGGATTTAAAATCGACAAAAAAATGTTGGCCAGCGATTGCTTGGCTCCGTTGGAAACAACAATCTGACCTGGCTCATAGTCCACATCATTATCCCGTCTGAGTTTTTCGGTGATGGTAATTTGAAGTTCTTTAAATCCTGCGATGGGAGGATAATGCGTGATATTCTGCTCAATTGCCTTAACAGCAGCATCTTTCACTGGATTGGGAGTGTTAAAATCGGGTTCGCCAATGCTTAGGTTAATAACATCAATTCCGGCGACTTTAAATTCCCTGCTTTTTCGGGTCATCTCCAATGTAGCCGACATGGAAATGTCCCTGATACGATTTGAAATTATATTTTCGTTCACTTGTCCATTATTTTAAGTGGACAAAGGTAATAATTCTTCCTAATTCTCAATGGAAACCACACTTGCAGACATGGACGAAAAGTATAAATTTTACAGGATTTTTAGCAAAAGTATCTAACCCGGGCCATCGTTATTTGGATGCCGCTCTTTTGGGAAGTTTCTGTTCTTTTTTAACAATTCCCGAAACGGGTCTTTCATTGAAAAATATGTTGTTATTTTGTAGATGATTCAACACTAAAACAAATGGGATCTACTTTGCTAGAACTTATCAAATATATCATTCCATCGGTAATTTTGGTATTTCTTGTTTACCTGATGATGAAGGAATTTACTCGGTATAACCTGAAGCACATGGATTTTTTAAAGGAAGAGCAGGAGTTGTCCAGAATAAAAATTCAACGGGAAGGCAAGGCGGAACAAATGAAAGCAGTTCTCAAATCGAAGCTTCAGGCTTATGAACGTATGACGCTTTTTCTGGAACGTATAAATCCTCCCAATCTAATTCCGCGCGTTCTGACTCCTGGACAAACAGGAGCTTCGTTGTTGGCCTTGCTTCAACATACCATTCGCGAGGAATTTGAACACAATTTGTCACAACAAATCTACATTTCCGACCATGCCTGGGAGCTTACTAAAGCAGCCAAAGAAAATATTTTGCAGCTTATCAATCAGGAAGGATCTAAAGCGAATGAAAAAGCAAACGCAGCCGACCTGGCACAAATGATATTGATTTCAGGTTTTGAAAAAGAATCCGATCCGGTAGAAAAAGCGTTGGCATCTCTGAAAAAAGACGTTAGAGAATTGTTTGAAAAGTGAAGCAAAATAACAAAATACAGTCTGTGGTTTTTTTGGGTTCGGGCAATGTGGCCACGCATCTTTCCGTGGCTTTGCATCGTGCCGGGCTGAAGATCCTGCAAATTTATTCTCCCAATATCGAACATGCCAAAAAGCTCTCTGCTCAAACTGGCAGTGGTGCAGTTGATGTTATTGTGGATATTAATCCGGATGCCGATCTATATCTCATCTGTATTTCTGATGACCAGATCAGCACCGTGGCAAAAAAACTGCCGTCCCTTTCAGGAATTGTTGCGCATACTTCCGGAATTGTCGGGATGGAGGTTTTAGAAAGGTTTGAAAGTTTCGGAGTTTCTTACCCATTGCAAACTTTTTCAAAAAACCGCCTTGTTGACCTTGCCCCGGTCCCTTTTTGCATTGAAGGAAATGATGAAAACACGAAAAAAATGTTGTTTAATCTGGCCGGGAGTCTCAGCCAATCGGTTCATTATATTAATTCTGCCGACCGGAAACAAATACATCTAGCAGCAGTGTTTATCAATAATTTTCCGAATCATCTTTATGCTGTAGCTGATAAATTTCTCCGTGAAAAAAATCTGAGTTTCGATCTGCTCCTGCCACTTCTTCAAGAGACAGCTGCAAAAATGAATCAACTAAACCCCGATGAAGCGCAGACGGGACCTGCCCGTAGAAATGACATGAACACAATTAAAATTCATTCCGAAATGTTGAAAAACAATCCGGAATTTCTTGAAATATATCAATTATTCAGCCATCAAATTTTGAGCAAATATCATGACTAATTACAAAGAGCTTTTGATCGGAATAACCACTTTAATATTTGATTATGATGGAGTTATGACTGATGGTAAAGTAATTCTCCAACACAATGACCCACCACTTCGCAGCGCCAATGTTCGTGACGGATACATATTGCAACTGGCAGTAAAACTCGGTTATAACGTTGTGATCATTTCAGGAGGATTTTCGCGTTCCATGGAAAACCGTTTTGAAACGCTTAAAATTAAAGATGCTTTTATCGGGGTAAAAGACAAACTGAAAATTTATGAGAAATACATTAAGGGAAAGGGTATCAGCGATGACCAGGTGCTTTATATGGGCGATGACATTCCCGATATTCCGGTGATGAAAAAAGTGGGAGTTCCGGTGTGTCCGCTGGATGCAGCAGAAGAAGTCAGAAACATTTCCGTTTATATTTCAGATAGAAAAGGTGGTGATGGCTGCGTGCGCGATATTATTGAGCAGGTTATGAAAGTTCAGGGAAAATGGCTTACGCCGGAAGCTTTTACATGGTAGAAAAGCACAGTTGATCTTCCCATTATAATTCTTGAAGCATGGTAAAATCTTTTTTCAAACTAATCCGTTGGCCCAATCTCATAATCATTTTGATGAGCATGGTTTTCCTGCTTTGGTTTATCATCAGGCCCGGACTGGGAATGGTCGAACATACTGGATTATCCTTGTTGGAATTCATTTTGCTGGCGCTTTCTATTCTTTTCACCGCCATCAGCGGATACATCATCAACGACATTAAAGATATCCCAGCCGATAGGATTAACAAGCCCGGAAAAAACAGCATAGGGACCGTCTTTACGAAGAAACAGGCATATGGCATGTACCTGTTTTTTGTTCTGGCAGGAGTTGTCTGTGGAACGGTCATCTCGATCATGCTACACAAATTTAATTTTTCGCTGATCTTTGTTTTAACCGCCGGATTGCTATGGTTTTACGCCACCGCTTACCAATGCCAGCCTTTGACAGGAAATCTGGTGATCGCTTTTCTGAGTGCACTCTCTTTCGGACTGGTTTTCCTATATGAATTGTTTGCTTTGCAATTGGGAAACGCACATTTGAAAATCAATCCGAATGCGCTTCATCTGGTTTATACCATTGTGCTCATTTATATGATTTTCGCTTTTCTGGTCAGTTTGTTGCGCGAGATCATTAAAGACATTGAAGATGCCGAGGGGGACCAAAGAACGGGCTGCCATACTTTTGCCGTCGTTTACGGAAATCAAAAATCCAAAATAGTGGCTTCGATCGTTAGTTTTGTTGGACTTTTAGCCGCTTTCTGGTTTCAATGGTTCTTTTTCCAAAAGGGGTTTTTCCTGTTAGTTATCTATTTTTCATTGATTGATATTCTCTTTGCCTTGATAATTATCAAAATTCTCAAGGCAAAAGAAAAATCTCATTTCAGTGGGCTTTCCGTCTTTATCAAACTGCTGATGCTGGCAGGAATTCTTTCCATGGTTTTGTTTTATTTTGAATTTTAAGATGCTTCTCGATACATTAAAAGAATACGATATTGTGCTGGCTTCCGGTTCGCCGCGCAGAAAACAATTATTAAAAGAAATGGGCTTTGATTTCCGCATTGAAACGAGAAAAGTGAAAGAGCATTTCCCTGAACACCTTTCCCCTTCCGAAGTTGCAGTGTTTCTTAGCGAGTTAAAAAGTCAGACTTTTCAGGATGATGAACTGAAAGACAACACATTGCTCATCACTGCGGATACTATTGTCACCATCAAAGGTGCAATTCTGGGAAAACCCAGTAACAAAAAGGAAGCGTCTGAAATGCTCCGAAAACTGTCAGGCACAAATCATAAAGTGATTACTGGGATAACTTTACGGATAAAAGATCGTTTTTATAACTTTTTTGCCAGCACCAAAGTCTATTTCAAAACGCTTTCTCAGGAAGAAATTGATTATTATATAGAGAATTACAAGCCTTTTGACAAAGCCGGTGCTTATGGTATCCAGGAATGGATCGGACATGTTGCCATTTACAAAATCGAAGGTTCCTATTTTAATGTGATGGGCTTGCCCACCCACCGTCTTTTTGACGAATTAGAGCTTTTTCTGGATTAAGATGGATCAAGCTCCTGACTGAGAAATTTCGTACATTAATCCTTTATTAAATAAACGGCTGCTACCTTCATTTCGGAACCATCAATGAAAAGTCATTGTATATTTGCAAAATAAAAACGCATAAGGGTTTCAATTTGCAAATTAGCCTTCAAAACAGAAATTTATCAAGCCTTTGTGAGACCATTCTATAATTTACTAAATCAAAAAATGATATGTTCCAAAAGATTGCAAAAAAATTTGTGAGCTCGTTTCTACAGGGGCTATTGTTGCTTGTTCCGGTTACAGTAACGCTTTGGGTTATTTACAGTGTTTTTAATCTGATTGACAGCTTATTAACAAACCCCATCAAACATATTATGGGGGTAAATATTCCGGGCCTTGGATTCGTATTCCTCATCATCGTAATCAGCCTGGTGGGACTTTTGGGCTCGACCATCATTTTTAAACCGGTCGTTAATTATTTTGATGATTTGCTGGCCAAAGCACCTTTGATTAAGATTATTTACACTGCCACTAAGGATCTTATTTCTGCTTTTGTTGGTCAAAAAAGAAGGTTTAAAGAACCAGTTTTGGTAAGGTTGAGCAAAGAGTGGGAAGTTGAAAGAGTGGGCTATATCACCAACCGAAGTCTTGATGCATTGGGGGAATCAGGTGAAAAAGTTGCCGTGTATCTACCCCACGCTTACGCTTGGTCCGGAAACCTTTATATTGTTCCTGTGGAGAATGTAAAACTGATCAATGCTCCATCCATGGAAGTCATGAAATTCATTATCTCAGCAGGAGTCACAAACATTAACACTAACAAAAAACATGAACAATAAACCTCTGATATTAATTACAAACGACGATAGCATTCACGCCCCCGGGCTCAAAAAACTTACTGAAATCATGCGCCTAATCGGCGATGTTGTGGTGATTGCTTCCGAACAGATTATGTCGGGAATGAGCCATGCAGTAACCACAAAAAGCCCACTGATGCCACGCTTGGCAAAAGATGAACCAGGTTACAAAGAATACATTACCAACGGAACTCCGGCAGATAATGTCAAACTGGGCAAACATGCGCTGCTTTCGCGCAAGCCCGATCTTATCGTTTCTGGGATCAACCACGGTTCCAATGCAGCCATCAACATTATTTATTCGGGAACCATGGCCGCTGCATTGGAAGGCGCTATCGATGGGATTCCTTCCATCGGTTTTTCGTTAGACGATTTTAGTCTTAACGCCGATTTCAGCCATGTAGATTCTTATATCGAAACCATCACACACAAAGTGTTGCTAGAAGGATTGCCAGAAGGCATTTGCCTGAATGTGAACATCCCCAAAAAATCTGACCAGCCCATCAAAGGATTTAAAACAGTGCGGCAAGCAAAAGCCCGGTGGGTTGAAGAGTTTGAAAAACGTACCGATCCTTACGGAAGAAGTTATTACTGGATGGGCGGAGTTTTTCAGAACGGGGACGCCCGTCCCGACACCGATGAAAAGGCACTTTCCGACAATTATGTTGCAGTCGTGCCCGTCCATGTTGACTTTACAGCTCAATCAATGTTAGATAAAATTAAATTCTAGATCATGCTTCAGTACTTTAAAAAAAACAATTTCCTTTTCGGACTTGCCACGGGCTTTCTACTTCCCATTCCTGTTTATGGAATCTTTTGGATTCTTGATCTATTAATGAAACAGACAGACATCTGGCATGGATTGCATCAACCCCAAAACATTTTTTTACTGAGTTTAATCGGGAACTTGATACTCTTGCGCATTTATTTTTTAAATCTGAAAAGTGATAAGACTGCAAAGGGAATATTGTTAATTACGTTAGTTTATGTAGTAACCTTCTTCCTTATTTACTATCACAGGTTATAAACAAAAAACAAGACCTAAAATTGCATCATGAAATATTATCTTATTGCTGGTGAAGCGTCTGGAGACCTGCATGGTGCAAAACTCATGCGAGCCATCAAAAAGAATGATCCCAACGCAGAATTCCGTTTTTGGGGTGGCGATAAGATGCAGTCAGAAGGTGGCTCACTGGCAAAGCATTACCGCGACCTGGCTTTTATGGGTTTCATCGAAGTGCTGCTCAACTTTAGAACCATTTTCAAGAACATAAATTTCTGCAAAAATGAACTTGTTGATTATCAGCCGGATGTAGTCATTCTGATCGATTATCCCGGATTTAATTTACGCATAGCAAAATTCGCCTGGCAACGCGGTTGGAAGGTGGCATTTTATATTTCTCCCACAGTGTGGGCGTGGAAACAGTCGCGGGTTCATACCATTAAAAAGTATGTTGACAGGATGCTGGTGATTCTACCCTTTGAAAAGGAATTTTACGCCCGCTTTGGTTATGAAGTGGACTTTGTCGGGCATCCCCTTCTCGACGAACTGGACGACGAAAAAATGATCTCCCGGGAGAATTTCCTAAAAGAGAATGGGTTGGATGAAAGGCCGGTAATAGCGCTCCTTCCGGGAAGCCGGGTACAGGAAATCAACAGAATGCTGAAACCCATGCTCAAACTTGTTCCTGAATTCTCTTCTTATCAGTTTATGATTGCCGGAGTGAATTCGGTTCACAAAGAAATCTATCCATCAACAGAAAATGTCAAAGTTATTTTCAACAAGACCCATACTTTGCTTCGAATTGCGGAAGCCGCTTTGGTGACTTCAGGAACTGCCACATTGGAAACAGCACTATTAAATATACCACAAGTTGTTTGCTATAAAGCAGGGGTACTTTCATATGCCATCGCCAAGAAATTGGTTCATATAAAATACATTTCACTGGTGAACCTTATCATGGATAAAGAAGTAGTGCGTGAACTCATTCAGGGCGATTGCACCCCAAAATCCATGCAGGCCGAATTGAAGAAAATTTTGCCCGGCACCAAAAAAAGAGGAGAGATACTGTCTGATTATCAGAAACTCGTAGAAGCACTGGGAAGTAGCGGAGCTTCCGAAAAAGCCGCCCATGTTATACGGGAGCTTACCAATATATAGCCTGATTTAGGCACACTGGGATCGCATCTCTGGTTTTCTCCATCAAAAAAATTACCAGTAACAGGTTTGAAAAAAAATTTGTAAACTTGTAGTCACCAACAATTTTACAAACCAACATGTTCTGGCAAGACAGACCTTTTGTTCGTATTCTCCTCTTTTCCCTTACGGGAATTTTTCTGGCTTACGATATTCCCATGATCCAACGTCAACCTTTTCTTCTATGGGTTATTGCGGATTCTGCTTTTCTATTACTCTCCTTTGCATTCACTTTGTTTTTAAAGTCTTACCGCTTCCGCTGGATCCATGGGTTTGCCATTTACGGTACGGTTATTCTGGCAGGAATAACTCTGACACTTTTTCATTTAAAAGCACAGAACATCCCTTTAAAAGTCAACAAATCAGAAGTGTGGAGTGGGGAAATCCTGACAGAGCCCCAGTTTACCAACAAATCTGTGAAGTTTATCCTAAAGCTTTCTCGTAACGATGATCCAAAATCAGGGGATAATTTCTTTAAGGTGATGGCTTACTTTGAAAAGGATTCTACATCCATGCATCTCCATCTCGGGAATTATGTCACCCTGGAAGGGAAGCTTCAAATGCCTGATAAAGTACTCAATCCTGGTGAATTTGACTTCCGGAAATACCTTAAAAATAAGGACATAAAATACATGTTGTTCGTGAAAAAAGGCCAATGGAAAAGACTTTCCTATCAAAGTCCATTTAACCTGAAAGCTCCTTTTGCATCCTGGAGAAATTACTTACTGGCAACGCTCAGAAGAAATGGACTCACAGGCGATGAATTTGAAGTGGCCGCAGCCATCTTGTTGGGTTACGAGCAATTATTGGAACCGGATGTCCATCAAAATTATGTGGCAGCAGGCGTGGTTCATATCTTATGTGTCTCAGGAATGCATGTCGGTATTATCTATCTTATCCTAAATTTCCTTTTGGGATTTCTTGGCATGTTCCGCCATGGGAAATGGATTAAAAACCTTTTGCTTTTGCTGTTTATCTGGTGTTATGCACTGCTTACAGGGCTCTCGCCATCAGTTTTAAGAGCATCTGTTATGATCAGCTTTTTTATTGTGGCCAATGCTCTTGAACGCGAGTATGACAACTATAATCTATTGGCAGCGTCAGCTTTTCTACTTCTGGTTTTTAATCCACTTTTAATCTTTAACGTTGGCTTTCAGTTAAGTTATGCCGCAGTACTCGGGATTCTAACCTTTTATTTTCCTCTTTACCGGGTGGTATATTTCAAATATAAAGTCTTTGATATTCTCTGGGCGGCATTGGCGGTGTCTTTCTCAGCAGAGCTGGGCGTTTTTCCTATTGCAATTCATTATTTTCACCTCTTCCCGGTTTATTTTCCGATCACTAATCTGCTGGTTTTTGGACTGGCCTATTTAATTTTAAGCTCCGGAATGGCTTTATTGGCTTTTTCGTGGCTCCCCGGAGTAGCAAAGTTTCTGGGTTTGTTGCTCAACACGTTTATCAGCTTCCTGAACCATATTGTTAACTTTATTGCCCATCTCCCGCATGCACAAATCCAGGACTTATTTTTGCCGTGGTCGCGCGTATGGCTTCTTTACCTGCTTATCATCCTTTTGTATTTCTTTATCATACATAAAAAGATCCGCCTGCTGCTTCCGGTTTTAACCGTTAGCTTGCTATTGCTCAGTTTGTATACATGGAGGAGTTACCGGTTGCTGCGGCAGGAAAAACTAGTTGTCTATGCCATCCGGTATCATACAGCTATAGATTTAATTTCGGGAAACCAGCACGAGTTGCTTACTGATTCATCTGCTTTAAAAACCAGAGAAACATTGTCCTATCATACAAAAGAATTCAGAATAAAGAGCGGATTGAAACCGTACTTTGCCGGCATAGAGCAACCTGTTACTTCTCATCAAATATTTTATGATAATGGTTTTGTGAAATTCGATGCTATCAAACTTTTAATCTTAAATCCGAAAGAAAAACATTTCCCCGAGCTTCACAAGAAAATCGATGTCGATTACCTGATTTACCGCGGCTCAAAGAATATCCCACTAAAAGAGATCATGAAATCAATTCGCTTTAAAAAAGTTATTTTTGACGGCTCGGTGAGCCCTTATCTGGAAAAAATTTTAATCAGAAAATCGAAGCTTTTTCAATTGAAAACATTTTCTCTCTTAAAATCAGGCGCTTTGGTAATAGAGCGAAAAAAATCTTTTTGAAAAAATAATTTGTTCATTAAAAAAAAGCAAGTATTTTTGCACTCCGATTTAAGGGATTGTTCATTAAAATATTGGTCTGGTAGTTCAGTTGGTTAGAATACCTGCCTGTCACGCAGGGGGTCGCGGGTTCGAGTCCCGTCCAGACCGCTTAAAAAGGGAGCTTAAAAGGCTCCCTTTTTCGTTATGGAATATTTCGTTTATATCATTTACTCTGAAAAATTAGATCTCTTTTACAAGGGATACTCAACTGCCCCTTTTCACAGAGTTGAAGAACATAACAGTGGCTTAAGTAGATATACCAAAGATAAAGGCCCATGGAAGCTTGTGTTCTTACAAAAATGTAATTCAAAAAAAGAAGCATTAATTAAGGAACAACAGTTAAAAAAAGTCAATCATACTTATCTGAAATGGCTGCTTAGGTTGACGCCCATGCGCCTAAAGCGAGGCAAGCTGTCCAGACCGCTTAACCCACATTGCATATAATTTTCAATAGATCAAAAAATATCTGTTGATAACCAGTATCACTAGCGTCCACTTAAACTTTTTCATTGGCCAA
>CAZPPK010000051.1:0-17897 GCA_964588415.1 uncultured Lentimicrobiaceae bacterium | reverse complement strand
AAAATGTTACAATTCCAATGTGAGCTCAAACCTAAAATGGAATCAGATTATGAAAAAGTGGCTGGAAGTTTATTCTTGAAACAGAAGAGTAAAGCAGGACTTAAGTATTATTTTAAATACTTATCTATCAATAACAACAGGTTATTCAATTTTATGGGCTTGGCAATAAAATCGTTGGCACCTAATTCTCTACTTTTATGTTCTTCACCTGAAAGAATATAAGCCGTCTGTACAATGATTGGCGTTTTTTTGTTTTTATCCCTGATATGCTTTAAAACTTCAAAGCCACTTGTTGTGTAAAGATTCAAATCCAGCAAAACCAAATCGACATCGTTGTCATCAAATACTTTCATGGCTTCATCGCCATCTCCAACAAGCAGAAGATTTGCATTCGTCCTTTTCAAAGCGGCATCGAAAAAGCGAATACTCGATTCGGTATCTTCGACTACAAGGATTGTCTTATTCTTAAAATTAAATTTATCCACGACTTTTCCCTTAATAACTAATATAATTATTAAATATTGAAATTAGCTCCTCACTTTTAAAAGGCTTGCTAACATAGTCATTCATTCCTATCTGCAAATACTTTTCACGATCCCCTTCCATTGTATTTGCTGTCATTGCAATGATAGGTATTTTTTTTGTACGATTTTCTCGATTCTCAAATTCCCTGATTAATTTTGTAGCTTCCATTCCATCCATTTCAGGCATTTGAATATCCATAAAAATTAAATCATAAATGTTTTGCTCAAATCTTTCCAATGCTTCTTTTCCGTTATTAACAATATCCAGCGTATGGCCCATTTTGTTCAGGATAACAGAAGCCACCTTTTGATTAATCTTATTGTCTTCAGCCAGCAATATATAAAGATGTTTTACAAAACTATTTTCAGAATCATTTTGATAGAAATTTTTTTGGATTGATTCTAAAAATTTTTCTTCACTAGTCATCTCAAAAGATGCTGTAAACCAAAAAGTGGAACCTTTTCCAACTACACTTTCTACACCAATTTCGCCTCCCATCATTTCCGAAAGACTTTTACTAATTGCTAAACCTAAACCAGTTCCCCCAAATTTACGAGTTGTGGATTTATCAACCTGCGAGAAAGATTGGAATAAACGATTTTTCCCTTCTTCAGAAATACCTATTCCTGTATCAGAGATTTTAAACTGAATAATAACGGCATTTTTACCATTTAATTTCTGTGGTTCTACTGAAATAGAAACACCGCCTTTTTCAGTAAACTTAATAGCATTATTGACTAAATTTATAATAATTTGTTTTAACCTCACCGGATCCCCAACTAGAACATCAGGAGTCATTTCATCAATATCAAGCTTAAGAAAAAGCCCCTTTTTATCGGCCATAATTTTTAGCATATTGACTACGCTATTAAGCTCAAAGTTCAATTTAAAAGGTATATGTTCTAGTTCAATGCCGCCGGCCTCTATTTTAGAATAATCGAGAATGTCATTAATGATGGTCAATAAATTTTCGCCGGAGGACTCAATAATAGAAAGATATTCATCCTGAACCGGCGTTAAGTCAGTCTGTTTTAGTATATCCACCATCCCAACTATGCCGTTCATGGGTGTTCTGATCTCATGGGACATATTGGCAAGAAAAAGTGCTTTGGCCTCAGTGGCAGCAATAGCTTCTTTTTTGGTTCTAGTCAACTCATCAAATGTTCGTTTCAAACTAATATGCAATTGAACCCTGGCTTTCAGTTCTTCCTTGGAAAAAGGTTTTGAAATATAATCAACAGCTCCAAACTGAAAGGCTTTACTTATGTTTTCCGGATCGTTGATAGCTGTAAGAAAAACTACAGGAATATCTTTGGTAGCAGGGTAATCTTTCAGAATCTTGCAAACTTCAAAACCGTCCATTTCAGGCATCATCACATCAAGCAAAATCAGATCAAAATAATTGGCCTTGGCCTTTTGAACTGCCGCTTTCCCATTCGTAGCCGTAACCACAGTACAATCCGGAGAATCTAATACCAATGATATTAAATCCAGATTCATCTGTATGTCATCAACAGCAAGAATCCTTGACCTTTTAGCAACGTTTACCATACATGCAGATCTATAAAATTAATGAATCCAATTCTTTTTTGAATACTTCAAAGCATTTAGAGAATTCAATATCTCTTGAAGTGAATAAACCTTTAAAGCGGCACCTATCTTAACAGCGGCACCCGGCATTCCCCAAACTACAGCACTTTTCTCATCTTGTGCAATGGTATTGGCCCCCGCATTTCTCATTTCCAATAATCCCTTAGCCCCGTCGTTTCCCATCCCGGTAAGCAAAATGCCTATTCCTTTGGAACCTGCCTGAGTAGCAGCCGATGCGAACAAAACATCTACCGAAGGTTTATGCCTATTTACCAAATCACTATCATCCAGGTGTATAAGATACTGAAATCCTTTCTTGGATACGGACATATGAAAAAAGCCATTCGCTAAATATACGCTATTCTTTTCCACTGATTCTCCATTCTCAGCCTCCTTGACATTCAGGACAGACAATTGATTCAGCCTTTCAGCATAAGAGTATGTAAACACCCCAGGCATATGTTGAGTGATTAATATAGGAGGAACCGGAGGTGTCAAATTGGAAATTAAATATTCAATTGCCTGGGTACCTCCCGTTGAAGCACCCATAAATATGATTTTTCCATTCAAAAAATCGGGGGATTGGACAATCACTTCATTACCGGCTATTTTTAAATCCGATGCATTACTTTTCAAATCAAAACCCTGTGAAGCTCTAAGAAGGTATAGCCTTCCCTTAGAGAAGGCTGCAGCTTCCAGCATATCTGTCAGCATAATCTTCATTTCTTCAAAAGCTTTTTCAGAAAAATTCGCGGGCTTTTGAATTACATCAACAGCTCCCAAACGCAATGCTTCAATGGCATTTTTAGAATTCTTATCAGCAACGGCAGAAAAGATAACAACGGGTATAGGGTGTTGCCCCATGATCTTCCGCAAAAAAGTCAATCCATCCATCCTAGGCATCTCAATGTCCAACAAAATCACATCAGGCACTTCGTCTTTGAGAAGCCTAACCGCTTCAAAAGGATCCCTTGCAACACCCATAACAGATAAATTGGGATCAGAGTTAATCATCTTTGAAACTAAATTCGTTATCAATGGTGAGTCATCAACAACCAACACCTTGTATGGTGCTTTCCCAATCATATCTATTATTTTTTGTCTTTTTTCAAATACTTCATCCTGACTTCTCCTGTAAAGGTATTAAAAATAATTTTTCGACCTAAAAGGCCTCCGGTATTGGCTGCTATAATATCAATACTGAAATCCTGAAGTATCTGTTCTGCAATTTTAATATTACGCTCGCCTATATGGAAAACATTATTCTCAGTTTCAAGCACGTCGCCACCCCCAAAGAATTTGGCTATTATATCCCTCCTGTGACTCCCCAACTTTTCCATTCTTTCAATCAATTGGCTAATGGCAATATTTCCATATTTTGGGGAAGCAAGGCCTTTTCCGTTCCACAACGGAAGCAAAAAATGATTCATTCCCCCAATGGATAATCTTGGATCGTGTAAACAAACTGCTACACATGAACCAAGCAAAGTGGTTATAAAATAAGGAGTAGCCGTTGCAAACAACGTTCCCGGGTAAAGGTAATGTTTATCAAATTCAACCATGTGTCAACTTAAAACTTCTCCCCGGCGTCATCGTCATCCAAAAACAATCCGTCCTGGTCAAAAAAATCTTCTTTTTGAATGGCTTCTGGAATTCTCACTAAAAAAGAACTGCCTATTCCAGATTCGCTTTTCACATCAATTTCTCCATCCAGTAACTGAACCAACCCATCCACAACGGCAAGGCCCAACCCATTTCCCGGACTAAGGGAATTAATTTGGTTGTCAGCCCTTTGGAACCGGTCAAAAATTATTTCCATTTCTTGTTTTGTCATACCTTTCCCCTCGTCCCGAATTTCGATAATTATTGTATTCTCCTCTTTTTCTGCGTTGATAAAAATGGTTTTATTATTCTCTGAAAATTTAATCGCGTTAATAAGTAAGTTAACCAGTATTATTTTAAGCTTTTCCCTGTCACATTTAAAATAAAACCTGGACTTATTGTCTTTTTGTAACTGTCTGTTTGTTATGATCCCGATCTGTTTCCGATCGCTTTCATGTTTTAAACTTTCAATAACATCATCGACAAGCTGCCCCATATCAATGCTGGAAATTTCGGTTGAGATTACTCCTGATTCCAATTGGGCAGCCGTAAAAATATTGCTTAACTGAAAATCAAGAAATGAAGATTCTGAATAGATAAGCCCCGCCAGTTCCTTAATTTTATTCAGCTGATCTTTTTCCAGCGCCATGATGCTCTTCGACAATCCCATCACAGATGAAAAAGGATTGATGATCTCATTGGTCACATTGGAAATAAAATGGCTTTTGAAAGTTTCAGAATCAAGCAGTTTTTGATTTAGAAGTCCGATCTGTTTTTCCAGCTCGGCATTTTCATTTTTTAACTGCCCGGTTACCCTGAGCCTTTCTGTTAAAATACGAATGAGTTGCGGATCGCTTATGTCTTTCATTTTGTTAAATTTTCTGATAAATGGTCGGGTGAATCAATTGTAAATCATCTATTTCCATGTTGATAAGTGATTCTGAGTGTCCGACAAACAAATAGCCTCCGGGCAAAAGATGTTGTATAAGATGAGAAATCACTTTTTGTTGACTTTCTCTGTCGAAATAAATCAGGGTATTTCGACACAGGATAAATTGAAAATCCCTGGGCATATTGTAAATTTCATCAGCAAGGTTCATCCATAAAAATCGGGATTTTTCCCTAAGTTTGGAAATAATGCGTACCCTTGGGATTGTTTGGTCTTTACTTTTCAACAAATATCTTTTACGGTATTCCAAAGGGATAGCCGTCGCTTCTTTAAATGGAAAAATTGCCAGTCTTGCCTTTTCTATTACCCTTGTGGAGATGTCGTTTCCATAAACCATGTAATCACGGATAATCCCTTTTCGGGAAAACTCTTCAAGAATCATACAAAGACTGTAAGCTTCTTGTCCGGTTGAGCATCCCGCACTCCATGCCCGGATGGATTCCCCCTGAAAATCTTTCAACGCCTTTTCAGATAAAAAATCAAAATGTGATTTCTCCCTAAAGAAATCAGTTTTATTGGTTGAAACCACATCCATCATTTTAAAAACCTCATCGCCCCCGTCTTTTCCGCTAAGCACATAATTGGTATAGTCGGTAAAATTATTGAAATTTAGCTCCTTAAGCCTCTTTATCAACCTGTTTTGCAATAAATAATGTTTTTTTTCAGAAATTCTAATTCCGAACGTTCGATAAATAAAACTGCTCAGCCTTTCAAAGTCTTTATTAGAAATACTTCCAAATCCCCATATGTCGCTGGTGCGGTTGCCGCTATTTTCTCTGGCAGAAGAATGATCATTATTTTGATTGAACTGATTCATATTATCGTAATTCCAGCTAAAATCATATTAGAATCTTTCGAATTCATCGTCTAAATTATCCTGTTTGCCTAAATCAATATTAATTCCTTTTGATTTATTCGAATGAGGTTGATATACCGAAGGAGGTAGTTTTTTATTAGTAATGACCTTTTCCCTGGAAGATTCTACTGGTTTTTTATTCCCCGGCTGCTGATCCAATTTGAAATAGGCCAAAGCATCGTGTAAGGCATCAGCCTGAGCACTAAGTTCCTCCGCGCTGGTTGCAATTTCCTCAGAGGCCGCTGCATTTTGTTGGGTAGCTTCGTTCAGCTGCTGAATTGCTTCATTGATTTGATCAGCGCCCAATCGTTGCTCCATACTTGAAGCGGAAATACCCTTTATCATTTGAGCTGTTGAATTAACATCCGGCACAATTTGTTGCATTAATTTTCCTGCATCATCAATCACCTTCACGCTCGATCGTGCCAACTCTTCAATTTCAACCGCTGCAAGTTTACTACGATCGGCAAGTTTCCCAACTTCAGTAGCCACAACGCCAAATCCTTTGCCATGTTCTCCGGCCCGTGCTGCTTCCACGGCCGCATTTAAAGCCAAAATATTGGTTTGGAATGCAATTTCATTAATGATTCCGATCTTTTTGGCGATTTCTTGGATCTTCTGCTGACTATTTACAGCAGCACTGGCTGTTTCGGTGGTGCTGTCCGACAATCTTATCGAAATTTCCGAAGCCGATTTTGCATTATCTGTATTCTGATAAATGTTGGAAGTCATCTGTTCAATAGAGGAAGACACTTCCTCAGTAGAGGATGCTTGCTCTGATGCACCTTGAGAAATGCTTTGTGAAGATGCGCTCAAATCCCGGCTGGCAATGGCAAGATTATCTACCATATCATAAACACGGGAAAGCGTCGCAACAAGTTGATCTTGAAGAATTTTCACGTTTTTAACAATTAACCCCATTTCATCTTCTGAAGTTTTAGGAACTTTGGAAGTCAAATCCCCTCGCGAAAGCCTGTTTAACGCACTGATTGCAATTTTATATTTTTTTGTTAAATCAGACATTAAAAAAATAGCGCTAAGAAGAATAATTACCAGACTTATCCCTCCAATGAAAATATTTTCCATCTTTATTCTCTGATAGCTTTCTTTTATGGAAATTAATTCTTTTTCTCCACGCGTCACCTCAGCAAGGAAATAGTGTTGCATTGTAAGGTTAAGCTTTTTAGTACTTTCCACGAAATCAAGATAGGATTGTTGGATCACGGAATTTTTTTGATTTAGCAGCTCCAGATATCTTTCAGCAAGATCCAAAGAAGAATTAATAGCCGGTATTACAGTTGAGCCAAGATTCTCCTGCATTGATTCTGTAAATTGGGCAACCTGGCCTTTCAGAGAAACGATACTTTGCCTGATTTGAGAGATTTCCATGGATGAAAGCGGATGATATTGGCTACTCAGCAAAGGTATTTCTATAGTATTGACGAAAGGCGTCATTATTCTATTTGCCAGGTCTATATCCTGCACTTGCACATCTTCTAATTGCTTTGAATTATTATAGAAACCATCCAGTTTGGTTAAATTAAAAATTCCTAAAATCCCAATAATTAAAAGAATGAAGACAATAAAAATGATAAATTTGGTCTTAAACAACATGTTCTTCATAACAATATTTTTTTATTTCTGATTTACAAAGTCATCAATTTCTTCTTTACTAAACAGTTTTTCAACGTTTAAAACAAGCATAAATCGTCCTTTTCGATGAATGACACCATCAATGAAGTCAGTATTATATTTCCCCGTTTTTACTGGATAAGGTTTGATTTCTGCCGGGTCGATCTCAAAAACTTCATCTGATTCATCCACAATAATTCCGATGGGTGTGTTATTGCCTTCACGCATCACATTCAACACAATAACCAGTTGATGAACAGTATCCTGTGGTTCCGAGAACCCGAATTTTAAATAGGTATTTATTACCGGGATTACACTACCGTTGAAATTAGTAACTCCTTTTAAAAATGGAGGTGCTTGAGGAACACGCGTAAAAGATGCGGCCTGAAGTACCTGGACCACATACTGCACATTAACTGCAAAAAACTCATCCGCCAAGGAAAGAGAAATGAAGTGCTGCATAACAGGTGACGATGTCTTTTCCATGATTAATTAGTTAAAAGTATATTTCTGAATTGTTTTTTGTGCATCTAATACCAATGCTACTTCTCCGTCGCCAAGAACAGTTGCCCCCAAAAATAGGTTCTGACCCTGAATAAATTTGTTCAGGGGTTTAATTACCGCCTGTTGTTTTCCCACAATAGAACTAATAATAATTCCTGTTTCGTTCCCATCCAGGTTCACTACCAAAAGATAGCCCTGCTGAAATTTAACAGCTTTGGGTGCAAATACCTCCACTAAATTAACATAAGGAATTTGACGATTTCCCTTAATGATAACCCTGTTGAAGTGCTGAGAAATTTCTTCGCTTTTCAGCTCAAAAATCCGACTTATATTTTCAATGGGGATCAGATAGCGCATTTCACCAATAAAAACCAGCAAGCCATCAATTATGGAAAGTGTTAAAGGTAAAATAATTTTAAAAGTTGTTCCTTTGCCCGGAATTGTCATTATCTCTACGTCGCCTCTGAGCTCGGAAATATTCTTTTTAACTACATCCAACCCAACGCCTCTTCCGGAAACATTGCTAATTTCACGGGAAGTACTAAAACCTGGCAGAAATAAGATATTTAGCAATTCTTTTTCACCAAGGATATCGGACGCCTGAATTAAATCTCTTTCAAGTGCTTTTAAACGGACCTCATCAAGATTAATACCTCTCCCGTCATCACTCACTTCAATTACCACATTTGTTCCTGAATAAAAAGTTGAAATCTGCAAAAGGCCTTCCTCCGGTTTCCCTGCAATATGCCTTTCTTCAGGCAATTCCAGACCATGATCCAAACTATTACGTATAATATGCATCAAAGGGTCATAGAGCTTCTCAATCAATGATTTATCAAGCTCTGTCTCTGTTCCTTTAGTTTCCAGGCGGACATTCTTTCCCAATTCACCGGACAAGTCCCGGACCAGGCGCTTAAAACGCGTTACTAAAGAATAAATAGGGATAAGCCTCATTTCCAGAGTATTTTCTCTAAGTTGTCGAGAAATTTTTTGAAAAGTCTCTGTAATCAACTGAAAATCCGGGTTTTGAAATTTTCTATTCAAATGTTCCAGGCGGGCTTGCGCAGTAAGCATTTCGCTGATTATATCTAACATCTTGTCCAGCTTTTTAGAAGAAACCCTTACGGTATGCATCTCTTCAACCAGACTGATCTTCTCCGAAGGAATAGATTTTGGATTTAACACTTGATCAGATTCAGGGAGCTTTTGTTTTTGCTTTGGCTCAGGTACGGAAATATCTTCAGATTTATGGTTTTTTAATAGCGAAACCAGTTGGCCCAGTTTAGGATTGTCGATGAATTTCTCCAATTCTAACTGTTTAGCGGCTTCTTTAAAGCCTTTTTGGGAAATCAGGTCAAAATCTGCTATTTTGCGAATTTCAACCAAACTGTTGTCTTCAACAAAAATAAACACATCCTTAATGGTGTTCTCACTTTCTGAAGTCACCAACAGGAAGTCCCAGTACAAGTAGGCTAAATCGGGAACGATTTTTTCAAAATCAGGCAAATGGTCCAAATGAAGAAAAACTTCTCCTTTGCCCAAATCGAGCAACTCATCAATAAGATAAAGCGGGTGGGTTCCATCTTTTAACACGCCTTCGCCAGGCTGAAACTGGATAAAATAGGTAAATTCTGTTTTCTTTTTTTTTGTCTTATTCTGCTTTTCAACATGGTGATTGGAATCTGTCTGTATTTCCTTGTTTCCCGGCAAAAATTCTTTCCTGATTTCAGCAACAAAAACTTCTTTTTGCTGAATTACTGAAGGTTGGTCGGCATGGTGCAATAATGATTTAATCATGTCGATACTCTTAAAAGTAATGTCTAACAAATGCTTGGAAATTTCCAATTTATGGGACCTGACCAATTCGTAAACGCTTTCCAGTTCATGGGTAAAGGAGCTCAGTTCGCCAAAACCGAACATGGCACCAGTACCCTTAAGAGAATGCATAACTCTGAAAACCTCATTGATCCTGATGTTATCTTCAGGATTGTTTTCCAGCTCAAGCAATGATTCCTCAAGCTTTTCCAACAACTCATTGGCTTCATCAATGAATTTTTCAGACAAATCTTCCATTACCTCAAAACCTTTTTTATAATCTGGATTAATTTATCATTATCGAAAGGCTTGGTTATCCAACCGGTAGCCCCTGATTTTTTAGCTTCTGACTTTACCTGATTATTCGTTTCAGTTGTCAAAAATAAAATCGGAATGTAACGGTAAAGATTCAGTTTTCTGGTAGCTTTTATCAACTCCATTCCGTCCATTACCGGCATATGCAAATCAGTAATTAACAAATGAATATCTCTACCATCAAAATAGGTTAAAGCATCCCTCCCGTCTTCGGCCAGCAAAATTTCATAACCTGCCTTTTCAAGAATATGTTGCAACAAATTTCTTATGCTGCGCGAATCATCTACAACCAAAATCGTTTTTTGCATCTTTTTATATCATTACTAATTTATCAAATGCACGCTGTAATCCTGAACGCAAAAAAATCCGTTGATATTCATCGTCCAATAAAAACTCAAAACTAACTTTTTTATCTAAGGATATCAGCTTTTGAATAAACACATATAAGAGTTGAAAGAAACTTAGATTCAGGTTTTCAACATCCTTCACAATAATATGAAAGTTTTGATAAGACAAATCCAGATTCTTAATCTCGTTGTACACACTCAGGCTTTCCAAAACACCCAGATTACCAGAAAAAGCACATCTAATTTCTGATTCATCTTGTTCTCCGATTGTTAACATCATTCAGAATCTTATTATTGACATCTTATATTCTTCTGAGATATTTCCTCTCTGAAAATTGCATCATAAATCTCTTCTAGGAGTTAATCTCAGCATGCAATTTACGCATTTTTTCCAAAAGATATACTATCTCTTAACCCCGCAGGTTCAAATATTTCGCTTTAAATTAATGAGCCCCAGACATTGGGAAATAATAATTCTGAATGATAATTTATTTTCCTAATGGAAATGTATTGATAAAAAAGTCATCCATGTTTTGATTTACAGGATCGGTCCGGCTTTAAATTTTTTATCATAAAGTGCCTCACCTGATTCTTTATCAAAAACTTCAAAACGATGTCTGCCTTTGGCCTTGGCCACAAAAGTCGTTTCAAAGACCGCCGTTACTTCGCATTCAGTTCCATTAACCAGAATTGTATCCCCAACCTTTACATGTTTCAAGTCAATAAGTTGCTTACTCAGCTTTTTTTTAACTTGATCATACTCCAGATTAATTTCGCGCATAACATCTTCGCTACCACCCCTATCGGGATGATATATTACTGCAAGCCGTTTATAGTTTAATCGTGCTTGAATTTCATTCTCTATGTCGTCTGGGAAAAATCGCATAAACCCGTTTATGATTTCAAAATTATCAGTAATAAGAATACCGTTCTGCGATTAATAAAATTTTTATGAGCATCGCACTGTTAATATATTTTGAAAAATTATTTAGTTTTTCTGAATGATAAAGAGTATTTTACTTTGAAATTAAAATGTACATTTGTAGTAAAAAGAGGTGTTATTTCAATCTCGAATCTGATATTTAAGATTTATTATGCAAAATCAAATTCTGATCGTAGATGATTCAAATTCTACATGTAAACTTGTTGAAGAGTATTTAAAAGGGTCCCGGTCTAAAGCTGCATTTGCCAGATCCGGCGCTGAAGCATTAAAAAAAGTTAAGGCGAACCGTTTCGATCTAATTTTACTTGATGTTAATTTACCAGATATTGATGGTTATAAGGTATGTCGCCAATTGAAATCTAATGATTTCAGCAAAGATATTCCAGTGATTTTTATCACGGTACGAACCGATCCAGAAAGCATGAGAATGGGATTTGAAGCTGGAGGGGTAGACTATTTGACCAAGCCATTTAACAGGGAGGAACTCCTACTTAGAATTAAGACCCACATCGATCTAAAGAGATCCAGGGAGGCACTTCTGCTTGCCAAAGAACAAGCTGAAAAAAACGAAAAACTGAAAATGATTTTCATTTCCAATATGTCACATGAGATCAGGACTCCTATGAACTCAATCTTAGGTTTCTCAGAATTATTGCTGGATAAGGGCTTAACAGAAGAAGAAAAAACTGATTTCATAAACATTATTATTAATAACAGCCACCATCTTCTCAATATAATAAATGACATCCTTGAGATATCGAAGCAAGAAGCAGAAGGTGTTAAAATAACTGCTCATGAATTCTCCCTTGATGATTTCATGGAAAATATTCAAAAAACTTTTGTCACACGAAATCGAAATACATCAATCGAAATCCGGTTGAATATCCCAAAATCAAGAATCGGGATGATTAAAACTGATGAAATGCGACTCCAACAAATATTCGACAACCTTATGAACAATGCCATAAAATTTACCCAAGATGGGTTTATTGAGTTGGGATATCGACTGCAAAAGGGGAATCCGGATATTTTGGAATTTTTTGTAAAAGATACGGGGATAGGTATTTCCAAGGATAAGCAAAAAATTATTTTTGACCGATTTACCCAAGTTGATGATTTACTAACACTTGCGTACCAAGGGACAGGTCTGGGGTTACCAATAATTAATGGGATCATAACAGCCATGGGTGGAACGATTACCCTCGATTCTCAACCGGGAATAGGCAGCATATTTCGCTTCACTATTCCATATAGCCCTGTGGCGTTCGTTTCAGACCATTCGAAAACAATAGAAAAAAGTGGTGTGAAAGGATTCATTGAAGGAAATTGGGAAAACAAAACTTTTCTTATAGCCGATGATGTTGGAGTAATTTTGCTTTTCTTTAAAGCAGTCTTTCGTAATACCGGGGCAAAACTTTTATTTGCCAAAAACGGAAGTGAAGCCTTGTCTATTTTCAAGAAAAACAGAAACTCGATAACCTTATGTATTTTAGATTTGCAAATGCCACTGATGAGTGGATTGGATCTTGCACGTGCCATAAGAGAAGTTGATAAAAAAATACCATTGATAGCTCAAACAGGTCTAACTTTGACCGTTACCAAAGATGATATCTTAGCAGCAGGCTTTAACGACTTCCTGTTTAAACCTTTAAATCTAAAATCCCTACAAAATATTTTAGATAAATATATTATCAATGAGTCCGGTCCAAGAAGGTAAGTTGGTGTAATTAATGAAAATCAGTGTTTACCCCATTCCTAAAAGGGCGCACTGATTTTCAACCACTTTTACCCCTTAATCCCCTAAAAGGGAAGTGGCTGAAAATCAAATCAAGATCTTTTTACACCGGACGCATCAATTAAAAAAAATATCCAATTTTTTTTATCGTCCTTCTCAATATTGATGATCAAATCTGAGATTAAGAAATTGGTCATTTTTTTGATTCCAAAGATGAGATTACCCACGCTACAAAAGGGATTACCGATCCAAAAGTCTGATTTGGATAAAGGCATAGACAGTGATTTGTTTATCATCGTATTTATAAAGCTGTCCTTCAATAACATACAGGGCTTTAAACATCAAAAAGATTATGCCAATAAAAAAAAATTTGTGTGTTATGCACAAGCTATTCATATCATAAAAAATTAATTATACGGCATTTACTATTTATTCACATATTTTCTGTTAATAAAATTTTGCTCCTCCTTTTCGTTTTGTGTTGTACATTGCAGAAAAAATAGGAATTTTATGTATGCTTTTTAGCACGCTGTTTTACACAATTTTAAAAACATCAACAACCTTCTTTTTACAAAAATATGGAAAACAATTTATCACTTAAGTTCAACGATGAATCCAGCCAAAATATTGATGAAAACCTGATGAAAACCCAAGAAGAAAAAGACTTTTATGAAAAAGTTCTGGAAGAGCGTAGGAAGAATGAAATTTCGAGTATAGAGCTCATTAAAAAAGTCGTTGTTCCGATGGATATTAATAAGGATTCTGAATCCGACATTTCGGACGATCTGTTTCAGGAAGCCACAGAAATACCATTGTCTCATGATAATGTTGTGGCGGCTGCTACCGAATATTTCGACGGAGACACATTGGCGGCAGGAGTTTGGGCTAATAAATACGCGCTTAAAGACAGCATGGGAAATATTTATGAAAAAACCCCTGTTGAAATGCATCGGCGTCTTGCACGGGAAATTGCAAGAATTGAGAAAAATTACCCAACTCCTTTAAGTGAAGAAGAGATTTTTGATGTTCTCGATAGGTTTAAATATATCATTCCTGCAGGCAGTCCCATGGCCGGGATTGGTAATAAACACCAGATTTCTTCTCTTTCCAACTGCTTTGTTATTGGAAACGACGGCGATTCCGATTCTTATGGTGGAATCATGAAAATAGATCAGGAACAGGTACAGCTCATGAAACGTCGTGGTGGCGTGGGGCACGACCTGACCCACATACGTCCTAAAGGAAGTCCTGTTAAAAATACAGCACTCAGCTCTACCGGTGTTGTTCCTTTTATGGAGAGATATTCCAATTCAACACGGGAAGTTGCCCAGGATGGCCGCAGAGGCGCACTTATGTTGAGCATTGGTGTCAAACACCCTGATTCAGAAAATTTTATAGATGCCAAGATGGAACAGGGGAAAGTGACGGGTGCCAACATTTCCGTCAAGATGAATGATGAGTTTATGAATGCTGTTAAAGAAGGAAAGTCTTTCGTTCAGCAATATCCGGTAGATTCTAAAAATCCTTCTTACTCAAAAGAGATTGATGCAAGCATCTTATGGAATAAAATTATTCACAATGCCTGGTCATCAGCAGAACCTGGAGTTCTTTTCTGGGATACCGTTATCAGGGAATCAATTCCTGATTGCTATGCTGACCAAGGATTTAGAACTGTTTCCACAAATCCTTGTGGTGAAATTCCGCTTTGTCCTTACGATTCATGCCGTTTGCTGGCAATCAATCTGTTTAGTTACGTGGAAAATCCGTTCACTGAGAAAGCTTATTTCAACGGTGACCTGTTTAGCAAACACGCCCGCATTGCACATCGTATGATGGATGATATTGTTGACCTGGAAATTGAAAAGGTTGACGCAATCCTGAATAAGATCAATACTGATCCCGAATCGGAAGAAATAAAACACACCGAAAGGATGTTGTGGGAAAAGATTAAGGAAAAATCCCACCAGGGAAGACGAACGGGAATAGGAATTACTGCTGAAGGAGATATGCTTGCGGCCTTAGGCCTTCGCTACGGCTCAGAAAATGCTATCAATTTTTCTGTCGAAGTTCACAAACTGTTGACATTGGAAGTTTACCGCAGTTCGGTTGATTTGGCTGAAGAACGTGGGGCATTCCCCATCTATGATGCCGCCCGTGAAGAAAACAATCCTTTTATCGGACGAATCAAAGAAAATGCTCCTAAGCTTTATGAAAAAATGATTAAAGTCGGACGGCGTAACATTGCAATGATGACCATCGCCCCTACCGGAAGTATCAGCATTTGCACACAGACCTCTTCGGGTATTGAACCTGTATTTATGGTTTCCTACAAACGGCGTCGTAAAGTAAATCCAAACGACAAAAACGTGAACGTCACCTTTGTAGATGAAGTAGAAGATTCGTGGGAAGAGTACAATGTTTTTCATCCCAAATTTGAAACATGGCTCAAAGTACACAACTACAATATAGAAGAAGTCAAATCCATGCCGGATGAAGAACTCCAGCAGATCATCAAAAAATCGCCATACTATAAAGCCACTTCGGCCGACATTGATTGGATGAGCAAAGTAAAAATGCAGGGCATGATCCAAAAATGGGTTGACCATTCCATCAGTGTTACAGTGAACATCCCCGAAAACATTACAGAAGATGTTGTAGGACAGATTTACATGGCTGCCTGGGAAAGTGGTTGCAAGGGTATGACCATTTACCGTGAAGGTTCACGCTCCGGGGTACTCATCAGCAATGCTGACAAAAAGGAATCTGAATTTAAAGAAACCAGTGCCCCCCAGCGTCCCTTAATTCTGGAAGCCGATGTGTTGCGTTTTCAGAATAATTACGAAAAATGGGTAGCCTTTGTAGGTAAATATAAGGACCGTCCTTATGAAATCTTTACTGGAAAAGCCGATGACTTTTTCCTTCCGCCTTTTATTGAACATGGCTGGGTGATCAAGAACAAAGTCAAAGGACAACCTTCCCGTTATGATTTCCAATTTGAGGACAAACAGGGATACAAAGTAACCTACGAGGGTTTATCGCGGTCGTTCGACAAAACTTACTGGAACTACGCCAAGTTAATTTCAGGTTTATTACGCCACGGGATGCCTCTCCCCTACGTTATTAATTTGGTTTCCAAACTTAATCTCGACGAGGAAAACATCAATACCTGGAAAAATGGTGTTGTGAGAGCTTTGAAGCGCTTTATTGACGATGGGGCAAAAGCAGCAGACAATGTCTGCCCCGAATGCCACGAAGCTTCGCTGATCTACCAAGATGGATGTCTTACCTGTAGTGCCTGCGGTTATTCCAAATGTGAATAAAAATCCGAAAATTAGATTTTTACCTTACAGGAAATTAATTGTAAACATGAAGCAGATTCCCGTCGTAAACCGCATGGTAATGCACCATGGAGTACTTTCCTGTGCCTTTAAACAGTGTACCGTCCAGTAACTGGTATAAATTGCCTGTACAAGGATCCTTCGCAAAGGGATAATTACTCCCAACAACCAAAGCTGTGGCACTGCCACATTGGTTGGGACTATTGGGTGGAATTCGATCGTAAGCTTTAAAAGTATCAATACCTGAACGATAAATGATGACACCCCGCGATGAACTGCTGAGATATGCGCCCTGGTCGCCGTTTTTAACGTAAACCCATCCCCCGACAGTATTTAGTTGCTGGTAAAAAGTTGAATTTGGATCAATGTTAATTTGGACAATTGCCGAAGTTATTTCCGGATTCACCGGGCTCTTCGAGCACGAACCTGCCCCCAGAAAAGCAATCATCAGAATCAAAAGGTATATTCTTTTCATTGTTGATAGGTTAACGATTTTAGTTGCTCAAAATTATGATTTTTCCAACATTTATTTTCAAAATTTCTCCGAGGTAAAGCCTTACGATGTAATTACTATTTTTGCAAAAAAAATTTCATGGATCAGCCGTCACTTACAAACATTTCCAAATTAGGAGAATTTGGCCTTATCGAAAGGTTAACAAAAGATATCAAACCCAAACAACCATCTACTGTTATGGGAGTTGGCGATGATGCTGCTGTCCTAAAAACCGGAGGTAAAAAATACACTTTGGTGTCTAACGATCTCCTTATTGAAGGAGTTCATTTTGACATGACCTATACACCTTTAAAGCATTTGGGTTATAAAGCTGCCGCAGTTAATTTCTCAGACATTGCAGCCATGAACGGAACTCCCAGACAAATTGTTGTTGGAATTGGCATTTCAAGCAAATATACTCTTGAAGCGATAGAAGAATTGTATCTGGGGATCAAAAAAGCATGCGAAGTGTATCATGTTGATTTTGTAGGAGGGGACACAACGAGCAGTTTGCATGGACTCTTTATTTCCGTCACAGTGATTGGAGATGTGGATAAGGAATTTGAAACCTACCGTAAAGGAGCAAAGCAAGGTGATTTACTCTGCGTGAGCGGCGATCTGGGCGGCGCCTATATGGGCTTGTTAACACTTAAAAGAGAAAAACAGGCGTTCAAAGCCAATCCATCCGTACAGCCTGAATTGGAAGGTAAGGATTACATCCTTCAACGACAGTTAAAACCTGAAGCCCGTTTGGATATTGTGGAAGCTTTGAAAAAGGAAAAAATTCTTCCCACTGCCATGATTGATATTTCCGACGGACTGGCATCGGAAGCACTTCATATTTCCAAAGCTTCCGGTGTGGGCGTGGCTATTTATGAAAATAAACTTCCCATTGACCAAACAACTTTCAGTACTGCTGAAGGATTTAAAATTATTCCTTCGGTAGCCGCATTGAACGGTGGTGAAGATTATGAGCTGCTCTTCACCATCTCGCAGTCTGATTATGAAAAGATTCAAAAAATTCCGCAAGTCAGTGTCATCGGTTACATTACTGACATTTCGGAAGGAAACCGTCTGATTTCAAATGACGATATAGTTATAGAACTTACTGCTCAGGGATGGGATGCACTGAAAAAATAGCACTTGCCATTTTTGATTTTACCTATCCATTAGCCATCGTTTTTCTTCCCAAATAACCTAAAAACCTGAGTTCGATATAAGATTTATCTCACAGAAAGCCAATAGTGGGCCAG
>CAZPPK010000050.1:0-17979 GCA_964588415.1 uncultured Lentimicrobiaceae bacterium | reverse complement strand
GATTAATAATCTCCTTTTGATACCCCGCTACTCTGCGGCGGGGGTAGTTCATTTTCATAATTTTATTTAAAATCTTTCTTAATAGCTCTTTATTGGCCATTAAATATTCATGGATAATTCCTACTTTTGCAGCTAAACTAAAAACTGAATGCAATTCAAAATCGGAGATAAAGTCAGGTTCCTTGACGAGATGGGTGGCGGGACGGTAACTGCCATTCTGGATAACAGAATGATAAAAATTGAAACTAAAGACGGGTTTGAAATTCCGGTGCTTTCGAGTGAATTAATTCTGGATTACCGGGAACAGGCAGTTACGGAAGAACCGGTTGCCGGAATAAAAGAGAAACCGGGAAAGGTACCACAACCAGAAGTTATTCCTGAGAGTACCACCAGCTTAATCAATCCCTGGGGAAAAGTTAAGGAAGAAGAAGGTATCTATCTCGTTTATGAACCACACGACCAGCAATGGTTCCTCACCGGTGATTTGGATGTGGTTTTGGTAAATCACACATCTTTCGAGATTCTTTACAATCTCTTTCTGGAAACTGGTGGCATTTTGAAAGGCATTGATTATGGCTCGGTTCCAGGCAATTCGAAAATTATTTTAGGAACCATTTCTCGCGATGATCTGGAAGACTGGACAAAAGGAGCTCTTCAAATCCTGATCCACGAAGAAAATGTGGAAAGACTTTATCTCCCGATCCATACTGATCTTAACATCAGGATCAACCGCTTTTTTAAAGAAGGAAGTTACACCAGCAATACATTGGTAAATGGCAAAGCTTTAATTTCCGTTGTTGCGCTAAAATCTATTTTTCAGGCTGCCGGAAGTAAAGAAACAGACCTAAAAATAGGCAGCCATGCGCAGAAAGTTCAATTAAAAACAAAGGTAGAGGCTCCTTTTATAGAAAAATACAAAACACAATACGGCGAAGCCGTGGTAGATCTGCATATAGCTGAAATTGTCAATAACATCGCAGGGCTTTCCAGCCGAGACATGTTTGACATTCAAATGGAACATTTCAGGAAAGCGCTGAATAGTGCGATCAAAAACGACTATAACAAAGTAACTTTTATTCACGGTGTTGGAAATGGCATTTTAAAAAACACCCTGATTGATGCCCTGAAGAATTATGAGAACCTTGAAAACAAAAGGGCTTCCATCAGTAAATTCGGTGTAGGTGCACTGGATGTAATTATCGGAAGCGAATGATTTAAAGCTTAATACAACGTAATGATGAAAAGAATCTCAAATATATTATTCTCCATGACCAGCATGGGAGTACTGATACTCCTCTTTGCTGTTTCCATTGGTGCTGCTACTTTCATAGAAAATGACTTTGGGTCGCAAGCTGCCAGAGCGATCGTTTACAATGCTACGTGGTTTGATATTTTATTAGGATTATTAGCGATCAATATGATTGCTAACATATTCAGATACAGAATGTATAAAAAAAAGAAAATCACCATGTTCGTATTTCACGTGGCCTTTCTGATCATTCTGCTGGGTGCCGCCATTACCCGGTTCATCAGTTATGAAGGCATCTTGCATTTGCGTAACGGACAGACTTCCAATATAATTCTTTCCGATCGTGCCTACGTCCAGGTCAAAGCAACAAAGGGCAATACAGTGGTCTCTCACGACAAACAGGTACTGCTCTCCAATCTTACTCCGACTTCTTATGAAGATCAGCTTTCAGTTGATGGACAAAGCCTTAAGTTACAGACTGTAAAATTTATCCGGCATGCTCAAAAAATAGTCACTGAAAATAATAACGGCGTACCCATTGTTATGTTTGTTGCTTCTGAAGGAAACGGAAAACAAAATCTCTATTTAAAGGAAGGCGGTAGCAAAAAAATAGGTAATTATCTGGTTAAATTTGGTGGCATTTTCGAACCCAATGCTGTAAATATCACATCAAAGGACGACAGCCTTTTCATTACACCTCCCGGCACGATGTCGGTTATGCATATGGACGGCAGCGCTTCGGAAGAATTTATACCCAAAAGTACCCATCCTTTTGTGATGAGAAAACTATTCACACTCGGTAAACTGAATATGGTACTGACAGGCTATTATCCTACAGGTGCCGTTAAGTTTATACCCGGTGGTAAAAAGAGCGAAGCAATGGACGTTGTCCTCGTGAAAGTTAAGTCAGGTAATGAAACCAAAAAAGTTTACTTAAGCGGTGGTAGCGGGTTTGAAGGAGAACCGCAAAAAATAAATGTCAATGGTATTGGCGTAACTTTAAGTTACGGTGCCAAAATGATCAAGTTGCCCTTTTCCGTCAAATTGAATAAATTCGAACTAACCCGTTATCCAGGTTCCATGAGCCCGTCAAGTTACGCAAGCCAGATTACTGTAATTGATCCAGCTCAAAACAAAACTTTCTCTTATCACATTTACATGAACCATGTGTTGGATTATAAAGGCTTCCGGTTTTTCCAATCTTCATACGATCGCGATGATAAAGGAAGTGTTCTTTCCGTAAATCACGATTATTGGGGAACCATTTTTACATATATCGGTTATATTTTACTAGCATTAGGCATGCTTTTATCCTTAATAAACTCAAAAAGCTATTTTGCACAACTTGGAAGATATTTGAAAAAATTCGACGACAATTCTAAAGGAGCAGCTGGCTTGATACTGATTTTCTTGTTGTTGGGAGCCACCACATCATTATCTGCGCAAAGCAACCATATTGCTTTCAATCAAATCCCGGTAGTAAACAAGCAACAAGCTGAGAAATTTGGAAGACTCGTCGTCCAGTCCAACGACGGACGGATTAAACCAGTTTACTCACTTGCCAGCCAGATTCTCAGGAAAATTACCTGGAAAACCAGTTTTCATGGATTAACTCCCGATCAGGTTTTCTTAGGAATGATGAGCAGTCCGCATTTATGGCAAGAAGTACCTATGATCAAGATCAGTGATAAAAAACTTAGAAAAATTGTGGGAATTAAGGGGGAATATGCTTCTTTCCTTGATTTTATCGATACCAAAACCAAATCCTACAAGCTTCAGAGTTATGTGGAAAAGGCTTATGAAGCCAAGCCGATACACCGTGGCATGTTCGATAAAGAAGTGATGAAAGTTGACGAACGGCTTAATGTGTCCTATATGGTTTATACAGGACAGTTTCTGAAGATGATCCCCGATCCGCATAACCCCAATCATCCCTGGTATTCACCAGCTTCCAAAGTAACCAGTCTTTCCGGAAAAGATTCAGCGTTGGTGGTGAGTATTATTCCTGAATATTTACACACGCTGACTACCGAAAATCTCAAAATGGCCAATGAACTGGTTGATGGATTTCATATTTATCAGGAAAAATTCGGCGCTTCCATCATGCCGTCACAAAGCAAGCTCAATGCTGAATTGCTTTACACAAAGCTGATGATCTTTCTGCGTCTCGCCATTTTTTACAGCATGATCGGTTTTATTATGTTGATACTGGTTTTTGCCGATATTCTTAAAAGTTCGTCTGTCATCAGAAAAATTATGAAGGGGATTCTGATCCTGATTATTGCAGGGTTCGCCTTTCAAACTTTCGGGCTAATTCTCCGATGGTATATTTCAGGACATGCTCCCTGGACAAATGGTTACGAATCAATGATATACATTGCATGGGTTACAATGCTCGCGGGACTGATCTTCTCCAAACGTTCTCTGTTGACAGTGGCAGCCACCACCATATTGGCTTCCATTATTCTTTTTGTTGCTCATTTAAGCTGGATGGATCCCGAAATTACCAATCTGGTTCCTGTTTTAAAATCTTATTGGCTGATGATCCATGTTTCGGTCATCACGGCAAGTTATGGGTTTATTGCTTTGGGAGCTCTATTGGGATTTCTTAATCTGATCCTTATTATTCTAAAGACACCGCGCAATTATGAAAGGCTTACTGAGAAGATTTCGCAAATAACGGCCATCAACAAAAGGACATTGATCGTCGGGCTTTATTTGCTGACCCTGGGAACATTCCTGGGTGGCGTTTGGGCCAATGAAAGCTGGGGCCGTTACTGGGGTTGGGATCCGAAAGAAACCTGGGCTTTGGTGAGTATATTGGTTTATAGTTTCATATCGCACATGCGTTTAATCCCCGGCTTAAAATCAAGATTTACATTTAATGCAGCTTCCGTACTTGGATTTTTCTCTATCCTTATGACTTACTTTGGAGTTAATTATTATTTGTCAGGACTGCATTCTTATGCTGCAGGCGAACCAATTCCGGTACCGACCTTTGTATATTACATGGTTGCCACCATATTTATTGTGGTAATTGGCGCTTATTTCAATGAAAAGAGAATTAACAAAGTGGCGGAAGCCGAAACGAAATCGGTTCAGAAGCCATAATAATATAGTTTTAAATAAATAGCCCCTTTTAGCATGGAAATAGTAAAGACTAAAATTCCGGATTTGTACATCGTAAAACCTCAGGTGTATGAAGATCATCGCGGATACTTTTTTGAATCATATAACAAAGAAACGTTTCTGCGGCTGGGAATCGATCAGAACCTTGTTCAGGACAATGAATCCAAATCCATGAAAGGTGTTTTACGCGGGCTTCATTTTCAGAAGCCACCTCATGCCCAGGGGAAATTAATTCGTGTGATAAGAGGCGCAGTGCTTGATGTGGCAGTGGACTTGCGAAAATCCTCCCCTACTTTCGGACAATGGGAATCCGTAGAATTGACGCAGGACAATAAATGGATGTACTGGGTTCCGCCTGGATTTGCTCATGGTTTTGTAACACTTGAAGACGATACCATATTCTCCTATAAATGCACTAACGTTTATAACAAAGAGTCGGAAGCTTGCATTCTCTGGAATGATCCTTCGTTGAAGATAGACTGGAAGACACCGAATCCTATCCTTTCGGAAAAAGACCAGGCTGGAGTCCTTTTTCAGGATTTTGATAGCCCTTTTTAATTTGTTTTCGATTTGTAAAGATCTGTGTTTCTGAAAAGGAAATAACTGATCTTCCAAACACTCGAAATACACACATTCTGAGACCTTTGCAAAACTAAAAAACTGTTCATTCTGACCTCGCCTGAGGCAAGAGAAGAATCTGTAATGAAAAAAATCAGATACTTATAAGACCCTTTTCTAGTCCAAGATGAGATCAGAATAACAAAAATGAGTATTTTGCAAAGGTCTCATTCCTTATCCTGCTAAAGACAGAAACTCCTTCTGGGAAATTGAAGTTTCTGATACGTGAATTTTTAAAATAGAAAGCGTAAATTTGCCGCAATTTTGGAAACACCCCATGCTTTGGAAAATTCTATGGAGAACGACACAAAAAATACTGTTTCTGAGAGCCAGAGTCTTGAAATCAAGGGAGCGCGGGTTCATAACCTGCGAAACATTGATATTACCATTCCAAGGGACCAACTGGTTGTAATAACCGGCTTGAGTGGCAGTGGGAAATCTTCATTGGCATTTGACACCATTTATGCCGAGGGCCAAAGGCGTTATATGGAGACTTTTTCATCCTACGCCAGGCAATTCATCGGCCATCTCGAACGGCCTGATGTGGATCAAATACGGGGTTTAAGTCCGGTGGTTGCCATAGAACAAAAATCGGTAAGCCGCAATCCACGTTCCACGGTGGGAACCATTACCGAAGTTTACGATTTTCTTCGACTTCTCTACGCCCGTGCAGCAGATGCTTTTTCCTACGTAACCGGAGAGAAAATGGTTCAACACACAAAGGATCAGATTATTGAACTTATTGCGAAGGAATATCAGACAAAAAATATCACATTGCTTGCCCCACTGGTCAAAGCGCGAAAAGGCCATTACCGCGACCTGTTTGAAAGAACCCGGCAGCAGGGGTTTTTACGCGTCCGTATTGATGGGAAAATCAGGGAAATTGCATTCGGAATGCAGCTGGACCGTTACAAAGTACATGATGTTGAAGTTGTTGTTGACAGAATGCAAGTTTCTGATCTTAATGAAAGGCTTAAAAAATCGGTTGACATTGCTCTCAAGCAGGGAAAAGGTGTAATCATGGTCCTTAATGAAGAGACCGGAAACCTGAAGCACTACAGTCTGAAAATGATGTGTCCCACTTCTGGCATCGCATACGACGATCCCGAACCCAATCTTTTCTCATTTAATTCGCCTTACGGGGCATGTCCTGTTTGCAACGGCTTGGGAGAAATTATGGAAGTGGATTTGGACAAGGTCTTCCCTGACAGAAATTTATCCATACGCAAAGGCGGCGTCGCCCCTTTGGGAGAGTACAAAAACACCTGGGTTTTCGGGCAACTGGAAACCATCGGCTTAAAATATGGCTTCAACCTGAACACACCGATAAAAGACATCCCTGCAAAAGCCATTGATGTTATACTTCAGGGTTCAAACGAAACAGTTCAGGTAAAGAAAGAATATTTGGGGATAACATCTTCTTATTCATTAACTTTTGAAGGCGTTCTGAACTATATTACTAATTTTAACAAGGAAGAAGCTTCACAGACATCTAAAAAATGGGCAGAAAGTTTCATGAACAAGCATGTTTGTCCCGAATGCAAAGGAACTCGCTTACAAAAACAGTCGCTCTATTTTAAAATTGACGGTAAAAATATTACCGAACTGGCTCAAATGGATCTGTCTGTATTAAAAGTTTGGTTGAATGATATTGAAAGCCGGCTCAGTGAAAAACAGCAGTTCATAGCAAGGGAAATTTTACGGGAGATAAGGACCAGACTGGATTTTATGTTGGAAGTGGGCATTGATTATGTGAATTTGAACCGCCCGGCCAAAACCCTTTCGGGTGGCGAATCACAGAGAATACGGCTTGCCACGCAGATCGGCTCCCGGCTTACCGGGGTCATGTATATCCTTGATGAGCCAAGCATTGGACTTCACCAGCGTGACAATCACAAGCTGCTTGAATCATTAATGGAGTTGCGTGATATTGGTAATTCCGTCATTGTTGTGGAACACGACAAGGATACTATTCTGGCTGCCGATCACGTCATTGACATCGGTCCGGGTGCCGGAAGATTAGGTGGCATTGTGGTTGCCCAGGGAAAGCCTGAAAATATTTTAAACACGAATACTCTTACAAGTCAATATCTGAGTGGGAAGAAAGTCATTCCATACTCAAAAACGCGTCGTAACGGAAAAGGCAAAAGCATTGTACTGAGAGGCGTTATGGGAAACAATCTGAAAAATGTTGACATTGAATTTCCGCTGGGAAAATTTGTCTGCATCACCGGCGTTTCCGGAAGTGGGAAATCCACGCTCATCAATGACACATTATACCCCATTCTAAGCCATCATTTTTATCATTCACTGAAAGAGCCCCTGCCCTACGATTCAATCGAAGGTATTGATTTCATTGATAAAATCATTGAAATAGACCAGGCACCCATTGGGCGCACACCACGCTCAAATCCGGCAACTTACACCAAAGTGTTTGATGAAATAAGAAAATTATACGGCATGCTTCCCGAATCAAAGGTTAGAGGCTATAAAGCAGGGAGATTTTCTTTTAATGTTACAGGAGGCCGCTGCGAAACCTGTAAAGGCGCCGGAGTTCAAACTATTGAGATGAATTTCCTGCCAGATGTTTATGTGCTGTGTGAAGACTGCCAGGGAAAGCGTTACAATCGTGAAACACTGGAAATTAGATATAAAGGAAAGTCAATCAACGATGTTCTGAACATGAGCATTCGGACGGCTGCCGAATTTTTTGAAAACATCCCTTCCATCGCGCACAAATTAAAAACCCTGAAAGATGTCGGGCTGGGTTATCTAACACTCGGACAGTCATCAACGACGATTTCCGGAGGAGAAGCACAACGTGTGAAACTGGCAACGGAATTATCAAAAAAAGACACTGGGAAAACGCTGTATATTTTAGATGAGCCCACAACAGGCCTCCATTTTGAAGATGTGAAAGTTTTGCTGGAAGTCCTGAATAAGCTGGTGGATAAAGGCAACACCGTGCTGGTAATCGAACACAACATGGAAGTGATCAAAGTAGCAGATCACATCATTGACATGGGACCGGAAGGCGGTTCAAAAGGCGGGACAATAGTTTGCACGGGAACCCCGGAAGAAATCATAAAAGTGAACGGTAGTTATACTGCCAGTTATCTCAAAAAAGAGTTGGAATCCTAATCTTTAATCTTCGTTAAATTCCCGGTAATAATCAATGAGCCCGTCCATGGGGCTTTTCAAAATCACACCAGTCTTAAGGCCGGAATCTACCATAACTTCCTTTAAAATATCCTGCAAATACCAGGCAACAGAACCAAGAAAAGAAATTTCCAAATCTTTGAATCCTGAGTATTCAGAAATCTGATTATCAATAAAATCCTGAAAGTTTTTCCGTGCAATTTCTTTTATCTGTGGATGATGAATGTTTGCGGAAACAAAAGGTGACAATCTGCCAATCCACTGTTTGGCGTCAGGGTCTTTATAAATTTTGTGCAATACTTCCGTAAAGTTCATTCCTGCATATTCATAAAAGATTTGAGTCATTTCTTTATCGGCCTCGCCTCCCAAAATGGTTTTCAAAAGCAACTTTCCCAAATAAACGGCACTTCCCTCATCACCCAACAGATAACCAAGTGAAGGAACATTTTCCACAATCTCCTTCCCGTCCCAAAGGCAGGAGTTGGAACCCGTTCCCAAAATGCAGGCAATCCCTTTTTTATTTTTCAACAAAGCCACGGCAGCTCCCTTCAGATCGTGATACACTGATATGTCAACTTCATCAAAGAATTTACGCAAAATAGATCGAACCAGGTTACAATTTTCTTCCGTAGAACAACCTGTTCCATAAAAATAGATTTGCTGTATTTCGAAAGAATTTATAGAAACCGGTAGCGCAACCCTGATAGATCGTTCAATTTCATCTGCTTTTGTGTAATAAGGGTTAAAACCTTTTGTGATAAAACGTTCTATAACCTGATTTCTATCCAAAACAGCCCACTCGGTTTTTGTGGATCCGCTGTCAATAATTAATTTCATAAGAGAACAATTATTTTCGGAATGAATATTATGAGTCCCACCAGAGCAGCTGCGATGGCAGCAATCAGCACCGCTCCGGCTGCCATATCTTTGACCAAACCTACTTTAGGATTATGATCAGGATGAACAACATCAGTAAGCGTTTCGATGGCCGAATTAAAAGTCTCCGCTGCCAAAACCAATCCACAGGACAGAATCGCCAAACCCCATTCAAACCGGCTTATTTTCAAAACGAAACCCAGAATGACAGCTAACATACCTATCGTCAGTTGAATCCAGAAATTGTGCTGGGTTCTTATCATGTAAAGTATTCCTTTATAGGCAAACAGAAAGCTTTTGGCTTGCTTTTTTGGAGAAAACGGCTGTTGATTTCCAAAATGGTTGTTTTCATTCATCGGTTCATCTTTTTTTCAAAAATACATTAAATTTTTTCAAGGAGAATTATTAACAAAAGGCAAAAAATAAGACCTTAATTGTACTGATAAGACCGATTCATTAATATCATAACCGATCATAAAAATCATGACAATCAGTGTACTATTCATTTTATCCAAGCCAGAACCCCTTCAAAAATCAGTCATTTTTATTAATTTAGCTCCATAGAGCAATCTAAGAATTTATAAAAAAGATCATGATCCTGTTTTTAGTACTTCTGGTCATCATTATCGGCATCTATCTGATTCCCGCTCCCAAAGGTGATTTCTCTAAGTTATATCCTGATACCAACCCGATTGCACACAGGCTCCTGAATTTTAGGGAACGTCCGCTAAAGTTTGTTGTGGTAGAGGGTGTGCGCTGGGAATATTATTCAGGTGGAAAAGGAGAGAAAACGTTGCTTTTCATTCATGGAATGGGAGGTACATACGACATTTGGTGGAATCAGATTTACGAATTTGAAAAAAGCTATAAAATCATCACGTATACCTTGCCCAAGGAAATTAGCTCACTGAAAGATGCTGAAAAAGGGATATTGGCCATTCTTGAGAAAGAAAATGCAAACCGCTTCATAGCGATAGGAACTTCCATGGGAGATTATATTGCGCAATATTTACTAAAATCTGTTTCCGAGAGAGTGGAAAAGGCTGTTTTTGGTAACACGTTCCCGCCCAACAGACTATTGGTTAAAGTCAACAAAAAGAAAAGGGCTTTCTTACCTTTGTTACCCGAGATACTTATCTGGAAATTTGGACAGCGGGAGCTTCATCACAAATTACTTCCGGCCGGCCATCATGACAAAGCGCTTGGTGCCTTTTTATCTAGTCTTCCCTTCAGCAAAAAGCAATTCATCAATCGGTATGATGTGGTTGTTGATTGGTTTGATGTTACTCCCAAAAAGCATGGGATAAAAAACATTCCCAAACTGATTATTGAATCTGATAATGATCCGTTAGTCCCCACATTATTGCGGGCTAAATTAAGAAATACCTATCCAGAAGCCAAGATACACTCCTTCCACACCGAGGGACATTTCCCTTATCTGAATGCAATGAATGAATACAATAAGGCTTTGAAATTGTTTTTGAATTCCTGATTCATAACCCATCAAGAAGACTGATTTAGGCTTCCTTCAATCCATTTCCTTTGATTCTGAACCAAATAGCTTGTATCTATTAAATTCTTTCTCAAATTTGTTCGCCATCATACCCACAATGAAACATTTACCCGGTAACAGATACCCAATCGTAATCGGATTTTTGATTACTGCTATCCTCTTTGCTGCTGTCTTTCCATTTGTTAATCTGGGTACAAAATACAAGTTATCTGTTACCAAAGATCTGTTGAACGATCCTAATTACATATATATTTACAAAGATCTTTTCCATGATGGAAATAGTGGAAAAATCGTTATTCTTCCAAAAATGATAATGGTGACCTTAGTCAGACAGTTGTCATTAACCAATCATTGCTTACTGGGGTCCAGCCAAAGATTATTCATTAATAGTTTCTTACAGAAAACAGATTTTATATTCAATCCTTAAATCCGCAGGTAAGTTACTAACAAAAACGGTGAGAGAGTTTCCCCCCTCACTGTTTCCAATTTTCATAACAATAGCCTTATTCAAACAACACAATCTTGCTCCAGGCATGTTTGCTGGTAATCAGGCGAATTATATAAGCCCCCTTAAAAGTTCCGGGGAAACTATAATTCAGCTTGTTTTCCCCGTTTGTCAACTTGATAGAACGATTAAATACGGTCCTTCCGGTCATGTCTATAAGCTGCAACACACCTGCATTCTCGCCCTGAGAAACAAAACAGGAAACAGTCACATTTCCATTGCGGATAGGATTCGGGAACACCTGAAAACCCTGACTGGCTGGTTTATCATCAAAGTTTTTGACTGCCGTAAGTACTCCGCTGCTGGCATGATAAAGGTCAACAAAATTCTGATAATAAAGATTCGCAATGGTAGAATCGTGAATGACTAAAGTATTTTCGTCATTGTCATTGTTAGCGGCAGCACTCCAGTTGTGTGAACCCGTCCAAACAAAAGGATCAGATTGTGTGTCTCCTTCATCAACAATCATATACTTGTTATGCATGATGCCACTCGCGCCATAAAAAACATAATGACTACCCAAAGCTGCTGAAAGCCTTGTATTTACAGTTGTTGCATTAGAACTCGATTTATTAGTAAGCATATTTACCTTAGCACCATCAATATTGGCGGTGTCGATTGCTGCGGCAATTTCGTTGCGGGTGAGCAACATCGTGGCAATACTCAGGTCGTAATTGGTTGTATTGATATGTTTTACGAGCTGGTCGTTAACCCCATCGCTGGGGCTAAAATAACACTCCACCCTTTCGTCGTTTATCACAAATTCATGCGGAGTATTGTTCTTCTTTTCAGGGCCGAATTTAGCATTGGATGCATCTGGTTGGGCGCCGGTGGAACCCCACATTTCTTCAAATTCAATTTGATACGTCTTTGCCAGGCTCTGGTCCTGAACGATAATTACATTGTTGGCATCCAGATCGATTTGTTCTTCGGTAAAATTGGTGGAACCTGTCCAAACAATGGGATCATCAGGATCGGTGGATTGGGCATCAAAAATAACGAACTTGTTGTGCATGATACCATTGATGCTTGTCGGCCTTTTCAAATAATGAACATTAGTCCCCGAAAATGCACCAAATCCGATATTGGCAGTCGTTCCGTCACCAATAACACGAACCTGCACTCCCCGGTTGGCAGCATTTATCAGCGCCTGACTGATATCGCTGATCCCGTTATTGTTCAGGTTGTAAATGGCCATGTCGATGGTATATTTTGCTCTATTGATATATTTTATCAGCGTATCATCAATAGCATCATGAAGATATACTGCATCCTCCCCTTTGGAGTACGAAACATCCACAGGTGTATTGAAATATACTTTCATGTTACCCGTTGAATTTGAGATGGTAGCAAAAGAAGATACAGCTGACTTTGCAGTATCCGAACCATTCACAGAAAAGGCTTGTACCCAAACAATACTCCCGGCATTGAGACTAGAAACAGAAGTTGAGTGGTCCAGAGCATTTCCTGTTCCAGCTATAATATTGGAGGTGACAGTTGCTGGTGTTGAACCGTAAAACAAACCTGTTGAGCCCACGATATTGGTACTCCAGGTAAAATCAAGTGTTGTTTTAGTAAAACTTGTGTTGGCCAATGGTTTTGTGAAGTAGATGGTGCTTTCTCTTACAATATCGTTGTTATCGCGGGGCAATAACTGATACCCCCCACTGGGGTTTGAATAATCATGCTGGGAACAAATTGCCGTCAGCGTTACTGGAACGCTGGGTATTGATTGCCCAACCATATCCTGGCCCGTATTAATATACACAACTCCAGTTTGTCCACCGGAAGTAAATGTATAGCTAGTCTTTGCTGTAAAAATTTGCCCTCCGTCATTAAAGACAGCATCCTTAATTTGAACCAGCATGCTTTCATAAGCTTCTGAAATCTGGCCAGGGGTTAAAACTATCGGATCAGGCAAGGTATTCCCGGTTGAATTTATAACAACACTTGTTATTGGATCAAGCTCTAGCAACTGGTCATAACTTTTAACGGTCCCGGTAATGGTGACCGAATCGCCTCTTTGTACATTATCAATAGCAGTACCATAGGCAGCGATTCCGGCTGTATTATCCTGTAGATAACGAATCGAACCCAATTCACTCCCATTAGTAACAATACCTTTCACTGTGACCACCTGCCCCACCTTTCCCCGGGCATCCAAAATGGTGTTTTGTGCATATCCCGAAGAGAATATGGTAGTGATTATTAATGCAATAATGTAAAGTTTCTTCATGTTATTCAAGGTTTAAGATTATAATTTATATTTTTTCTGTAATTATAAATGAGATACCACATTCATGAAAATATTGGGTATCCAAATTGTAAATATCGCTGAGTTAATATCTTGTTTTCCGGGGAGGAATATCCTTTGAATCTACTGATCTGCTGAATAATTCTAATTGAAATTAAAGAGACTCCCAGATCAAATCATAGAATCTATTTCCATTCCTATATAAAAAAAGAATCTCAATGAATCTGGATAAAGCCGGTAAAAAATAAAATGAAAGTAATTATTACTTCATACCATTTTCCTTTGATGAGTACTAATTTATTTCAAAAGTAACAACAAATTCTTAATGAATTCAGTGATTAACAATTTATTAACTACCAATTTCCTTTTTAATCCGTAAAAAAGAAATGTGCAATTCTTTTTACCCTGTTTCCCTAAAAATATCACAAAAAAGAGAAATAAACAGGCTTTTTTTCTATGATGTATTTAACTTGAAAGGTAATTATTTAGCAGCCCCAAATCTACTCAAAAAAAGGAATAATAGTTTGGGTGGGTTTGAAAATAAGGGTTGTTTGCAAATCTGATACTGTTTTCAACAAAAAACTTTGTCCTGTCTTAATAAAAGCACCTGTAAATACTTGACATTCTGATATAATTGACTTGCTTTGAAGTAAAATTACAAGACAGGTTGAATACAGATTTTATCATATCAGAGCCGCTAAAACGAGTTAGTTTTTTAGAAAAGGGATTTGTCCAATTAAAAAAAGAAAACACCAGACTAAAAGATGAAAATGTCAAATTGAGATACCGGATATTAGAGTTAGAATCCCGGGTGAACAGCAAAAACAGCAGCAGGCCGCCGTCAAGCGATGGGTACAATAAGCGTCCTGCTTTCCCCAAAAAGACCAAGGGCAAAAAAGGAGGTCAAAAAGGACATAAAGGCAGTACCTTACAGCAAGTTGTCCATCCTGATGAAGTAGTAAGGTGCCTACCGGAAAAATGTAGTTGCGGACATGAGTTTTCTCTATCTAAATTGATATTGTCAGAAAAGCGCCAGGTTTTTGATTTACCCCAACCAAAACTAATCGTTACAGAATATCAGGTACACCAGGCAACCTGTCCCGTTTGTGGGGAAATCAACCCGGAGAATGTCAAAGCCCCCGTTCAGTATGGCAATGGTGTAAAAGCCTATATCACCATGTTAGATGTCCATTACAACCGTGGAAAGTTGGCCCTGAAAAGTGATAAATCCATATTGGACAGAATTAATGGCTGGTTTGTACACGATTCGTGGAGCAGTTATTTTAGTTTTAACAATTACAAACATGCCATGTGTGGTGCACACATATTGAGGGGACTTCAAGGATTGATAGAATCCGGGCAAAGTAAATGGGCAAAAACTTTCAAGTTATTCTTAATGAGCGTTTATGATATGCCTTTTACTGAAAGGATGAAACGAAAACAGCAAATAGAAGCCCGCTTCAGGCTTATTTGCAATTTAGGGAACAAGATCGAACCGCCTCTGAGAAAAACACCGGGCAAACGAGGGCGGTATAAACAGACAAAAGGACGGAACCTCCTCGAGAGGCTAATCAAATATCAAAGTGCTGTTTTGGCATTCGCCTTTAATGAACAAATACCGTTTACCAATAATTTGGCAGAAAGGAACATCAGACCAACAAAAATAAAACAGAAGATGTCAAACTCATTTCGAAGTTTCAAGGGGGCAGAATCTTATTGCCCGAATAGAAGGGTTTATATCAACTGCCAGAAAAAATAATAAGAACATTTACAACGAACTTTGCTCTACCTTTGATGGTAGCAACTTTATTACTCAAATGCAGGCTGCTAAATAATTACCTTGAAAGTATAATTAAATTTAGTAACTGTTACCACCAATAGATAAAAAATGAACTATGCTTAAATTTTTAAATAAACCATACCCTTTCAATGATGATTTAAGGTTTAATGCTAAAATAATTCTTTTTATTAGTTTAGGAGTTTTGGCATTTTTGTTAATTTTTCAACCGATTGATTTTGCTGTATGGTCAAAAAAAGAAATTGTTTATATAATTGCAGGACTTGTAACATCTACATTTTTGGTACTTAGTCTAAATTTAATTGTATTACCAAGTTTATTTCCAAAAATATTCTACAAGAATACCTGGAATATAAAAAAGGAGATACTATGGAATTTATGGATACTTGTTGCTATTTCAAGTAGTGATTTTCTATTTTATTCACAAATAACCGGTTTATTCGACATAAGTTTTTTTGATATAACTAAAATTTTATTACTTGGATTACTTCCTGTTGCTGTCCTTATTACAATAAATCAGGAAAGATTATTACGTTCTCATTTGATATCAGCACAACAATTAAATAAACAACTGCTTGAAAAGAAACAACATAAAAAAAAATTAATTCATTTTGTGTCAGACTATAAAAATGATACCCTCACAATAAAAGCGGACTTGTTAATCGCTATTAAATCTTCAGACAACTATATTGAAGTTTATTACAAGAATAATGAGCTAGTAAAAAAACAAATAATAAGAAGTTCTTTAAAGAGAGTTGAAGAATTAATTAATAGATACGAATTTATTTTACGTTGCCACAGAAGTTATATTGTCAATATTAAATTCATTAATGAAATACAGGGCAATCCACAGGGATTTCAACTATTCATGGATGACACGGATTTCACAGTGCCCGTATCTCAAAAATACATTCATGAATTTAAAAACAAGATAAAACAAGTATAGATTTACCCCCTGTATTATCTAATTTCATCCCTAAATTATTGCATTATCCCTTTTTGCGGTATGCTTATCCCTTTTTTTTTCAGCGATATTATTCAATACTAATTTTGCAAAATAAAATTTAATGTAAAATAGTATGAATAAGAAAACAACAGCAATAATTTGTGTTTATAATGAAGAAAAAACAATTAAAGAAGTTTTATCAATTGTATGTGATTACTTTTTCGATGAAGTAATTGTTGTAAACGACGGCTCAATAGATAAAACCGATGATATATTGAATAAACTTAGCAATAATTACGAATTCAAATATATTAAATTGGAGGAAAACAAAGGAAAAGGTTTTGCAATGGTAACGGGTATTGAAAACGCAAGCGGTGAAATCATCGTATTTGTTGATGCCGATTTATCTAACTTAAATGATGAGCACCTGTATAAACTAACTATACCATTAGTACACAAAGAAACAGATATGGTACTTGGTCAGGCAACCGAAACATTAATTGATTACAGCGTAAATCCTTTTAAATCGTTTACGGGTGAAAGGTCGGTATTTAAGAAAGATATACTGCCCATTGTCGATAAAATGAAAAATTCAAGATTTGGTGTTGAAACACTTATAAACCTGTATTATCAATCGGAAGGAAAAAGAGTAAAATACATAATGCTTGAAGATTTAAAACACCCAACAAAATTTGACAAAGTTTCAAAACAACAAGCCCTTAAAGAATTCGTGAAAGAAGGGCACCAAATTGCCTTAACAGCATTTAAAAATTTTGATTTAATAACAAGTTCAATAAAAAATAGATTTAAAATATGAAGCCATTAAAAATAGGAAACCTAACAGTAAAAGTTCCCATAATTCAAGGAGGTATGGGAGTGGCAATTTCCTTATCAGGTCTTGCCTCAGCTGTAGCAAATGAAGGTGGTATTGGTGTTATTTCTGCCGTGGGTATTGGAATGACGGAGCCAGACTACATTAAAAACTTTCGAAATGCAAATAAACGGGCTTTACGAAAAGAAATAAAAAAAGCAAGAGAACTATCGCCACAAGGAGTTATTGGTGTAAATATAATGTATGCTGTTTCTGATTTTGATGATTTGCTTAAAGTAGCTATATATGAGAAAATAGATGTAGTTTTTATTAGTGCCGGATTACCTTTAAAAAATCCTGTTAATCTTCCTGTTGAAGTATTAGAAAATTCAGGAGTTAAAATAATTCCAAAAGTTTCTTCGGCAAGAGCTGCAAATCTTATTTTTAAATATTGGAGTAATCACTATAATTGGGTCCCTGACGGAATAGTTATAGAAGGACCTTTGGCAGGTGGTCATGAAGGATTTAGAAAAAAAGATTTGATAGACCCGCAAATTAAATTGTCTGATTTAATAACAGAAACAGTTAAAGTTTTAAAGCCATTTGAAGAAGAATTTAATATAGAAATCCCTATTATAGCAGCAGGTGGTATATATACGGGAAAAGACATTCATGATATTTTCCGAAGTGGTGCAAAAGCAGTTAAAATGGGAACTCGTTTTGTGCCCACCTTTGAATGCGATGCTGATGAAAAATTTAAAGAAACTTACATTTCAGCTAAAAAAGAAGATATTGTTCTTATTGACAGTCCCGTTGGTTTACCAGCTCGCGTTGTTAAAAATAAATTTGTTGAAGACATTTTGAAAGGAATAAAAAAGCCAGTTAACTGTCCCTGGAAATGTCTTAAAACATGTGACTACAAAGAGGTTTCGTTTTGTATAGCCCAGTCCTTATTTAATGCGGCACAAGGTAAAATGGAAGAGGGTTTTGCATTTGCAGGAACAAATGCTTATTTAACAGAAAAAATTATTTCTATTAAGGAGGTGTTTGAACAGCTAAAAGATGAGTATTATCAAGAACAACAACTCGAAAATATAGTTATTATGTAAAAGCTACTGGTG
>CAZPPK010000049.1:0-18132 GCA_964588415.1 uncultured Lentimicrobiaceae bacterium | reverse complement strand
TAGAGTATCTCTGCATCGATTTTTCCCTGCGAGGGCATGATGGATCCGCCATATTTCTTCTGGAAATTGCTTATTTGTTTTACCAGCCCGTTGGCAAGTATAACATTTCCACCACTTATTGATTTAAAATACTGAGGAAGAACACTAGCCAACATCACGGAGTCTGAAGGTGGAATGCCTTTTAGCTTCGAACTTTTTGAATACCAGCTATGATTAGGACTAACTGTATTGGGAACAAGTTTCAGAAAATCGCCATGATAAATCATATAACAGATATTCATTTTCTCATCCACATTCAGGATGGCGTTGTCTAACCGGCTTCTTTGGGAAGGCTTCTTTGCATTGATTTCATTCACCAAGTTTCCCAGGCGGTAATTTCCTTTTGTGACATCAAAAAAAGTGATGTATGCTGCATATTTTCCTTTAATTCCTAATTCCCTGGCCAGATCTTTGTCTCCTATTTTTATCATTGGTACCATTTGCCAATAGACAGGGGTGCTTATCATCCCCAACAGTACCTGATCCGTATTCATCCCGTGGAAATGCGTACTGCCTGTTATTTTCCTTATCAGTTCACTGGATAGTGAATTGACCGGTTTGAAACGTCCTCTGGATTGTACCACCAACCTTCCAAATTTTTCTGCTTGTATCTTGTTGACTTTCGGAAGTTTATTTATAGGGAGATAATTATATTGTGCAAAAGCCGGAGCTGCTCCCACCAGCAGGAATATCATCAAAAGCATGACTGTATTTCTGGCCTTGGAAGCTTTTTTCAGGAATCTTCCCAAAACAGCAAAGCGGCTGTTGCGGTTTATCAGTGAAAGCACCATTCCCAGTGCCATGAGGAAATATCCCAGGTAAGTGAAAAAGGTTCCCCAGTAATCGTGATTCACGGATAAAATACTTCCCTTTTCATCCATATCGTAGGATGACTGGAAGAACCGGTATCCTTCATAATTCAATACATGGTTCATGTAAATATGGAAAGGCATTTCGACATGATTTTTGGGATCGATGACCGTAACCCGGCTGGCATAGCTGGAAGGGCTCCTGGATCCCGGATAACGTTTTAATTCAAAGTGATTTAGTTTAAGTGCGAAAGGAAGTTTAATTTCTTTGGCGCCATAACTTATTACCAGGTGAATGCCGTTGATCTCAAATGTGTTGATTTCGCCTATAAAGTTATCGCCGCCTTGCAAAGTGACTTTCTTTGTCTGGTTTCCGGATTCAACTTCGACCATCAAAACATTCATTTGGTTGCTGTTTTTCTTCCCGGGAATGAAATCAACAGCTTTGAAGGTGACACTTTTATCACCAACATGAATTTTAGTATGATAATCTGTTGGCGTTAATTCCGAAAGCAAAACCGCTTTTTCAGAGGTAACGGTTTGCTGTCCACCGATTGCCGTAATTCCCACATAGGTCCGGTCAGAAACCATGGTGTTGGAAGTTTGACCATTGCGCAGGTGTATCATTCCCTCAAAGCTGACAAAGCGTGTAATAGCCGAACCTAGAAGGATAACCAGAAAAGCAACGTGAAAGAGTAGCATTCCGAATCTACCTTTACGGTACATTTTTTCGCGAAAGACATTGACAATGAGGTTTATTGCCAGCAAAGCCAGCAAGAGGTCAAACCAGGTTGCGTTATAAACTAATGCTTTTGCGGCCGTTGTACCGAAATCATTTTCGATGAAAGTAGCAGTAGCAATGGAGGCGGCAAATAATAAGAGCAAAACCCCCATGCCCGACATAGAGAAGGAGAAAGAATAAATTTTCTTCATTGATTCAATAAATTTTACTTGAACCTTAAATCCGTGATTCATTTTCATATGGTTCAGGTTACTCATATTGCTCATCATTTACTTATGCTTAGCGCTGTCGTAATGCATTTTGCTTTTCCCGTTCATCATCTGCATGTTCATTTTTTCCCCTTGCTTCATCTTCATTCGTATTGCGCTGTCGCATTTCATGCCTTTATTCCCGTTCATCATCATGGCCATGTGTTTTTTCATCATCATGCTCCGGCTTGCAGAGTCCATGCCCTTCATGTTCATATTGAACATTTTCATCATCTTCATTCGTTTTACGCTGTCACATTTCATGTTTTCATTTCTATTCATCATCATGTTTCCCATAGAGCCGGCCTTTTGCATTTTCATGGTACCGTTTTTCATATTGGGATGAGATTTCATGGAGGATGAATCAGGCTGATGGTGTTGGATTTCGATGTTTGGCATCAGGTTTGTATTGACTAAACCTCTATTCATCATTCCGTTCCCGGCAAAGGCTTCCCCGAATAGGAAGATAAATGTCAGGATCAGGGAAAATATAATTTGCTTTTTCATAAGTCTTTGATTTATAAAACGTTACCTTTTATTATTTTAATTCTAAAATATGAGTTGGGGAATTATTGTTGATGCCCTCCGCCCATCATTCCCATTCCGTTCATCATCATGTGTGGCTGTTTGTTTTTACCAGCTTTTATGCCTTTTGCGTCCTGAAGTATTGCAACACCATAATCATTTTCCCAGGCGTTAAGAACATAGTTTATCACGGCTACTGCGTCCTGGGCGTTGTCAATTTGCGGTGGCATGGGCGTTGAATAAGTCATTCCGTTTACGACAAGCTCTTCGTTTGATCCATTCATTACCTGGTCAATCAGCCTTTTTTTTGAAGCTGCTTTCAGAAAATCAGAACCTTTTAACGGAGGAAAAACTCCAGGAATACCCATTCCGGTTACCTGGTGACAAGCCAAACATTTTTGGTCGTAAATTTGAGCCCCTTTGGTATATTTTGTGCCGCCTTTATCGCCTGAAACATATACAGATATATTATCCTCATTGTTCAAGGCGTTCTGAGCCGGAACAGCATAAACCTTACCGGTTAACAGCAAAACCCCGGTTGCCATAACGATTAAAACTATTTTTCTCATAACTAATTAATTTTTTGATTTTTCAAACGTAAATCATTACTGATCAGCAAAACAGATCGTGTACAATATTACTAATGCTCATGGTCACTGGCAGAATCATCACCAGGTTTTGCCTTTTTTTCCATCCTGGGAAGCGCCTTTTTCATCTGATTCGTGGTTTCTTGAATTGTTTCTCTCTCATACTTATACATACTTCCACCAGGCATTTTCATTATGTACTTTTCCATAGGTTTAACGCCTGTTCCCTCTTCATAAACCATTTTGCCACCGAGATAGGCTGAGTAAATAAGGACAGAAGATGTAGCGATTAAAAACAGGGTGATAATCAACAGTTCCCTATATTGAATTGTACGTTTTCTAATGACAAACCATAAAGTAATCAAAACAAAGGCGGAAGTAATAATGAAACCTAAACGCTTGTGAACTTCCATAATTTTGTGGATTGTATCATCATGAACGACACCTCTCGCATCTTCATAAAGGCCGCTAAACAGTGCAGCCAAAACACTGATAGCCCCCAGAATCATTATCCAGTAAAGTACAATCTTCAGCTCTTCTCTCTTTTTTTTGAACAGAACGGCCAAAAAGCTGATAAGGGTTGCTGTTAGCAAAAGTGCAATGGGAAAGTGAACTATCATTGGATGAATCGTTTCCATATTTTTTTATTTTAGATTGATACTCTTTTACTTCATTCTTCTCATCATATGACATCCGCTTTTATTTGAACTTTTAATCCGCCTGAGGCGGACAAGGGATTAATTCCCCACCCCTTGGGGCGATTAATAATCTCCTTTTGATACCCCGCTGCTTTGCGGCGGAGGTAGTTCATTATCCGTTGGCATTATTAACAATATCCTTCCCGGTCGGCTGAGAGTATTCCCTGGGATTATTACTGTTCCTCGCTTTGAGCTATCTTGTTAAAAAACAGAAAGGCAAATACAATTAAAAAAACGATAGCTATGATAAATCCGGTCTTCTTTTTCATCTCTCTGATTTTAAGATTCTTCTGGTTATTTATTTCTGAGCCGTAGCGCATTGGATATAACCGATACCGAGCTAAAACTCATGGCTGCAGCCGCAATGATAGGGCTGAGTAATATTCCAAATACAGGATACAATACTCCGGCGGCAATCGGTACGCCAATAGAGTTATATACAAAGGCAAAAAACAGGTTTTGTTTGATGTTGCGCATGACTTTGTGGCTTAACTCATGTGCCCTTACAATACCATTTAAATCGCCTTTAACCAAGGTTATTTCCGCGCTTTGCATGGCAATATCAGTGCCGGTACCCATGGCAATACCGATATTGGCCAGTGTAAGTGCAGGCGCATCGTTAATGCCATCGCCTGCCATGGCCACATTATGCCCCTGTTCCTGTAATTCTTTTACTTTGTTGTATTTGTCTTCGGGAAGGCAATCGGCCTGATAGGCATCGATACCCATTTCGTCAGCGATGGCTTTTGCCGTAAATTCGTTGTCACCGGTCAGCATAATCACCTTTAGTCCTGCTTTGTGCAATGATTTTATGGCTGTTGCGGAAGTTTTCTTAATTTTATCCGCTACACTTATCATCCCTACCACGTTTGTATCAATAATCAGAAACATAACAGTCTGTCCTGCCTGCTGCCATTTTTTTGCCAAATCCCTGTTCTCTTTTGAAAGTTTAGCCCCAAAAAATTCAATAAGGCGCAAATTCCCAAGCCCGATTTTACTTCCGTTGAGTTTTGCCTGAACCCCCATCCCAGTAATTGCCTCAAAATCATTTACCTCCAAAAGAGGAATGTTTTTGGCACGAGTACCTTTTACAATTGACTCGGCCACAGGGTGTTCACTGTCCTTATCTACTGAAGCTGCCAGTTGCAAAATTTCATCATCTTTTTTATTACCGCTGAAAGAGGTATAAGATTTCAAAGAGGGTTTTCCTTCAGTAAGAGTACCTGTTTTGTCCACAATAACGGTATCTATTTTACTCATTTCTTCAATAGCCCGGGCGTCTTTTACCAAAACCCCAGACTGTGCTGCCCGTCCGGTTCCAACCATGATAGACATGGGAGTAGCCAGACCGAGGGCGCAGGGACAAGCAATCACCAATACTGCGATAGCGTTAACGAAAGCATAAACCAATGCAGGCTCAGGCCCCCAAAAATACCAGACAGCAAAGGTTATAATAGCAGCGGAAACCACCACTTGAACAAAGTACTTTGCCACGGTATCGGCAAGCTTTTGAATGGGCGCTCTGGAGCGGCTGGCTTTGTTAACCATCTCTATAATTTGCGAAAGGAGGGTGTCTGAGCCTACCTTATTAGCTTTCATTTTGAATGTTGTCTTGCCATTAACGGTACCGCCGATAACTTTATCCCCCTCAGATTTATCTTCAGGGATTGACTCTCCGGTGATCATTCCTTCATCAATTACCGCGTTTCCTTCAAAAATGGTTCCGTCCACAGGGAGCTTTTCTCCCGGCCTGATTTGCAGAACATCCCCAACCATAACTTCTTCTACCGGGATTTCCTGTTCTTTTCCATTGCGGATAACCCTTGCAATCGGAGGGACAAGGTTGAGCAGGGCTTTTATGGCCGTGTTGGTTTTGCTGTGGGCGCGGAGTTCCAACACCTGGCCTAATAAAACCAAAGAAAGGATAAATGCTGCTGCCTCAAAATAAAGGTGTACATACCCCCCGGTGTCTTTGAATTGAACCGGGAAAATCTCCGGAAAAAACATTCCCAATACACTAAAAGTAAATGCGGCCCCCACGCCGAGCGAAATAAGCGTCCACATATTTGGAGACCATCGCTTTACCGAGTTCCAGCCGCGTACAAAGAAATCCCATCCCGCATAAAAAATTACAGGGAGGGTCAAAATAAATTGGGTCCACCTCCAGAAATCCTCGGGGGCAATTTTTGTGATGTTTAGAAAAGATACATAATAATTTGACATGGAAATGAGCAGTACCGGCACAGACAAGGCCAGGGCTATCCAGAAACGCTTTGCCATGTTCCTGTAGGCAAGCTCTTCTTCGCTTTTTTCAACGCCCGTCACAGGAACAAGATCCATCCCGCATTTGGGGCAGGAACCTGGTTTGTCGCTTTTTACCTCCGGGTGCATGGGGCAGGAATAGACGGCTGCCTTTTGGGAAGAAATATTTACTTCTGCTATAAGGTGCATCCCACAAACGGGGCAATCTCCAGGTTTGTCATACGTCTTGTCGCCTTCGCAGCGCATAGAGCAATAATATTTTGTACCACCGGTTTGTTTGGCAGAGCTTGCCATTTTCATCCCTTCCGGAGCGTGGGGGTGGTGGCCGCCGTTGTGCTGGTGCACATGATCGTGTTGTATAGATTTTGTAGCTTTTGCGGAACCCTTTACCGGTACAAGGTGCATCCCACAAACCGGGCAATCATCGGGTTTATCATACGTCTTGTCGCCTTCGCAGAACATGGGACAATAATAATTTGACGGCTTTTCATGATGAGGTTTCCCTCCTTGAAGGCTTTCTGGATTTTGCTTGTTTTTCATTTTTTTCTTGTTAATTCAAAAAATGTTCTTTTTCAACAGAATACTGGTTATTAGCTTGTTTAGAGTGCATTGCTAATTTAACAATTAAGAGCGGAGATCTTTCGAAATCTGGTCGAACTCTTCTTTACTTATTTCTCCACGGGCATATCTTTTTTTTAAAAGATCTAAGGCAGATTCACTTTGAGTTTGAATGTTGTTTGTGGTTCGTTTAATCATGGTTATGATGAACCAGATAAAAAGACCCATCATTATGAGGCCGCCAATCCACCAAAAAGCCATCCCCCATCCTGTCATATTTCCAAATTGCATCATAATATTAAAATTTAGGCTAAAACGTCAATTTTTTATTTATTGCTTTGCTGCAGGTTGTTTCTTTTATTGCCCTGTCATTGAACAATATCCACCGCAACTTATCCTCAGCAGCAATGTCCCTTTGATCCCGAAGATGGTTTATTATTATCCGCATGGTCATGATGATGATGGCCATGTTGCATTGCAGCTTCCGATGTTTTCCCGGAAGTTTTCACTGGCACAAGGTGCATACCACATACAGGGCAGTCTCCGGGTTGGTCGTAGGTTTTGTCGCCTTCGCAGTGTATGGAACAGTAATAAGCTACAGATTCTCCAGCTTTTGTGTTTTCGTTTACTTGCTTGTTTTTCATGGTATTATTATTTATGATCCGAGAGAAAGTCCTATAGGATCCTGGTTAATTGATTAATTTTCTCACAGTTTGCACTTATCCACAACAGGAGTGGCCCTTAGTACCTGAGAATGGCTTTCTCCTGTCTTCACGCCCCATTTTCAGAAAACTTAAAAAACTATTGAACGGTGTTACGGAGTCCTTTTTAAAGTCAAATGAAAGCTGTGAAAGCTCTTTTCGAATACCTCCAACGGTTTGAACTTTCGGATTAAAATCAACCTCAACAAAATCCAACCCGAGATGTACCGATTCCATGCCGGTTAATTTTGAGAGGTTTTGGGACAAATTATCGCGGTCTTCCTGGGAAATGATTTCTCCAGAGTAAAAACGTTCGGTTGCAAGATTATTTTTCATCATCTAAATTCTTTTGTACAAAGGTAGTGTGGTTCAGTGCATAGGATTGTTATATAGTTTTGGAAAAGACTTGCATGTTTTTATTGAATTCCATTTTCTTATAATTATCCTTTTAAATAAATCTTTTAGGATTTGAACCTGGCGTTTACAGGCTTTCTACGATTCGTTTTAGCTTGTCACTAATCTCCTGGGCAATATTTTGCATTTCAGGGCTTTTTACCTGAGACATCATCGCCAAAGGATCAACGGAACTTACTTCAATGCCATTTTCTTTTTCCTGAATGGCAAAATTACAGGGCAGCAATGTGCCAATTTTGTCGTCGGCTTGGAGCGATTGGAATGCATAAGGAGGGTTGCAGGCCTCCAGGACCAAATATCTCCGAAAATCGATGTCAAGTTTCTCTTTTAATGTTTTTTGAAAATCAATTTCGGCAATAACTCCAAAGCCCTCTTTTTTCAAGGCCTGTCTTGTGCTTTCAACAGCTTCATCAAAGGAAGCGTTGTTCAATTTCTTTGAAAAATAGTAACTCATAATTTTATATATTTAATGTTTTAACCCTATTTGTAAATAATGATACAAAATTATGGACTAAAACAACTACAGGTGTTATAAAGTTTTGAAAAAGAGTTACATTCTTTATTGTCCACATGCCTGAACTTTTGAAATCATTATTTGGAAAAAACCAGTAGTCTTACAATGTCTGAAAAAAGGTTGGTTTCTTCAATAATTTGAAACCCTGATTCTTGTATGTTCCGTTTTGTCTTTCTCACCATGCTTGTTCCAATTAATGGAATGCTAATACCGCTCATTCCGTACAAGAATAGATTGTTGAACCACAAGGAACTTCTCATGTGTTCGAGGAATATCGCTTTTCCGTCAGGCTTAAGTACCCTCTTTATTTCTTTGAAACCGGCCATTGGATCAGGAACAGTACAGAACACAAAAGTTGAAACCACGAAGTCAAAATGATCGTCAGGAAATTCTAAACCAGCAATATCCATTTGCAAAAGGGTTACGTTCTTTTCAGGATAAGCTTTTGTTTTTTCCCGCGCCTTGTCCAGCATCCCCTTACTAAAATCTATACCCGTAACGGTTACATCCTTTCCATAATATGGGATGTTCTTTCCTGTGCCAATACCAACTTCCAATAGAGATGAACCCGCGGGGATCATTTTAAACACCAGGCTTCTCCATTTCCCAAATTTATTCTTCTCTAAAGAAGTTTCAAACGTGTCATAGAACCTTGAGAATTTATCATATTTTTTGTATGTTTCCATTGTTTTTAAAATCAAGCTGTAGTTAACATTCTGTGTTTTTACCAGAGATTTTTCGACATTTCGTCAAACTCATCTTTGGTAATTTCCCCTCTGGCATATCTTTTTTTTAAAATTTCCAAAGGCGTTTCTTTTGGCGGATATTGGTTCGCGGGGGTGTTTTCAGTACGATTGACCAATGTGATTATAAACCAGATAAATAGTGCCATTATAATTAATCCGGCGCCCCATCCTATCATCATAATATTAAATTTTTTGATTAAGAAATGTTTTTAAATTACGCTACAAAAGTATTGCTGATTATGCTTACATGTATTATAAAGTTTTGGAAAAGAGTTATATTCTTTTTTATTATTAGACTCATCTAAAGCGTTTTCCCAAAGAAGGTGGAGGCGGTAACAGATTGCTTCCTTAGGTGAGAAAAAAGATGAATATCCTGAAGTTCAAAAATAATTGTACTTTTGACTTAGCGGGAAATTACAGCAATAAGTTCATGGGACTGGCTATGATAAATCAACCATAATAAGATTGAAATTCTTTGTGATTTTGTTATTAGCACTACCGATAATTGCATTTACAGAACTTTTGTGTGTTTTGTGTTGGGAAAATCGAATAGAAGATACGTTCGTTAATTTAGATGAAAAAGGAATGGATAAAAGGAAGATAAGATCCTGGTTTTTAGGGATTGCCATGTGTGTATTTTTTATACATCCGGTTGATGCATCAAATGTTCATGATTTAGGATTGGGGAAAACCCTGTCGATTGCCCAGGTAAAACTTGATAAAAACGGAGATTTTATTCCTGAAATGTTGGGTGATACGGTTACGATTGCCGGCAGGGCCACTGTTTCTTCAGGGGTATTAATGAAAAACCATTTGCTGATTTCCATCCAGGACTCAACGGGTGGAGTGATGGTTTTTCGACGAAATTATAGGGGACCTGCTATTAAAGCGGGAGATAGCCTCAGGATAACAGGTATGGTCGGGCAGTATTACGGCCATGTCGAAATAAATTCATCGCAAATTGATTTTGTCGATACATTAAATCGGAGAATACCCCGGCCTATACAGATGTCTTCAAAAAGTCCTCGTAAACTCTATGACGGGAAGCTTGTAGAAATGGATGCTATAATTATCGATAAAAGTGGTAATTCCTCTGGGAAATATTTAGTTGTTTCAAAGGCAAACGGAAGCGACAGTACGGTAACGGTATTTGTTCAAAATCAGGCAAAGAATCCGAGGTTATTGAATCATTTTTCAGTTGGGGAAGTAGTTAAAATAACCGGCCTCTTTATGAGATATGATTTAAGTAATACTAATGACGGCGAATATCAAATTGTGCCCAGGTCAGAGAATGATTTGGTGTTACTGAAGTATAATGCTTCGCATTACTTAACGATTCTGAGTATTGTTTTAGGTGCTGTATTGTTGAGCGTTTTGTTAAACTTTTTGTTGAGAAGACAGGTAATTTCGCGGACACGACAACTTCAGCGTGCCAAGGAGAAAGCCGAAGAAAGCGACCGCCTGAAAACAGCCTTTCTGGCAAACATGAGCCACGAAATCCGCACTCCCATGAATGGCATTTTAGGATTTACGGATTTACTAAGAAATTCCACTTTAAGCAACCAGGAGAGAGACGGGTACATCGAAATAATCCATCAAAGCGGGCAACGGATGTTGAGTACCGTAAACGACATCATAGAGATTTCGAAAATCGAGACGGGTCTCGTTACCCATAATCCTGTTAAGTTTGATATAAATAAAACCCTGAAAGATTTAATGTCCTTCTTCAAGCCGGAAGCAGCCAAGAAAGAGATTAATCTTTATGTTGAAAAATGGGTTGCTGAAAATATGGCAACGATTGTTACAGACAAGTTCAAATTCGAATCTATCGTGTCGAACCTCATCAAGAATGCGATTAAATATACGAGTGACGGTGAGATAAAAATTGGATTTTATCTTAAAAACAAGCAAGTCGAGTTCTACATAAGCGACACAGGAATGGGAATTTCCGAGGAGAGGCAAAAAGCAATTTTCGACCGTTTTGTACAGGCGGATATTGAAGACAAAAGGGCATTAGGAGGTTCAGGCTTGGGGTTGTCCATTGCAAAAGCTTATGCAGAAGCAATAGGCGGAGATTTGTGGCTTGAGCGTTCTGTTCCGGGTAGCGGATCGGAATTTCGCTTTAGACTGCCTTCAGATGTTTCGCCGGATTCTAAAAGACACAAATCTGACAAGAACCATGAAAAAGTAAATGGTTTCCCAAAAAACCTAACGGTGCTGGTGGTAGAAGATGACGAGGTCTCCTATCAATATTTGGCCAAGCTTTTAACGAATATGACCAAAGAGATTTTGTGGGCAAAAGATGGTGCTGAAGCTGTTCAAATGTTTAAAAACAAAACGCATATAGACCTGGTTTTGATGGATATGCTACTGTCTGGAATTAATGGGTTTGAGGCCACGAGACGGATACGGGAAATTAATGAAGATGTTATTATTATTGCCCAAACTGCTTTGGCGCTGGCCGGAGAAAAGGAAAAAATCCTGGCTTCCGGATTCAATGATTATTTGTCAAAACCGTTTTTACTCCACGATTTTAAAAAGGTAATTTCAAAATATTTTTGATCTTATTGAATTTTATAAAGTCTTCAAATTGCAAACAATAGCAAGAAAATTCTGAAAACATCCACATGCGGTAATCTGTCTGTGATTTGTGTTCGGGGATTCTACTTGTCTCAGAAGGTTTGTGAACCCTCTTATTTATTAAATTTGCCGCACTTTCAACCGATTATCAGATTTCCATGAAATTTAAAGAACTTTATCTTAACCATACACTGCTGGAAGCACTTTCCTACATGGGATTTGATGAAGCAACACCGATACAGGAACAGGCAATTCCTTCGATTCTTGATAAAAGAGACGTTATAGCCAGCGCTCAAACAGGTACGGGAAAAACAGCCGCATTTATTTTACCGGTTCTCAATGCTTTGCTTGAAGAAAAAACTTCCCATAAAACCAAGGCTTTGGTCATTGTGCCCACGCGTGAACTGGCTGTTCAGATCGACCAGCAAATTCAAGGGTTCTCCTATTTTACCAATGCTGAATCCATCGCCATATATGGCGGCGGAAGCGGTTCGGAATGGGATATGCAAAAAAAAGCGCTTACTTCAGGTACCGACATTATAGTTGCAACACCTGGAAAACTTATTTCACACCTGAATATGGGTTATGTGAAATTTGATGATCTGGAATATCTGATTCTTGATGAAGCGGACCGCATGCTGGATATGGGATTTATTGATGATATTCAAAAGATCATTTCATATCTTCCTGCTGAACGTCAGACCTTGATGTTCAGCGCTACTATGCCGGCTCTTATCAAACAGCTCGCTACAAAAATTCTGAAATCTCCGGTTGAGATTACTATGGGACTTTCCAAACCTGCCGAAGGCGTATTGCAGGCAGCTTATCTGACTTATGAAAATCAGAAAACCCCGCTGATCAATAACCTTATTGCCAACAAACCGGATGTGAAAAGCATTTTAATTTTTAGTTCAACTAAGAAAAAAGTAAACGACATTGTCCGTGGACTGCGTGGAAAGGGATATGAAATCTCAGGCATTTCATCAGACTTTGTTCAAAGCAAAAGAGAGGAAATTCTCCTTGATTTCCGTTCCAGAAAAATTCGTGTCTTGGTAGCTACTGATGTGTTAAGCAGGGGAATAGATATCAAAGACATTGACATCGTGATAAACTATGATGTTCCGGGAGACGCCGAAGATTATGTTCACCGTGTGGGGCGGACGGCACGCGCGGCTTCGTCAGGCCTGGCTATAACCCTGATCAACGAGAACGACATGTTCCGGTTTCACCGGATAGAACAACTTATTGGCAGGGAAGTCATGAAATTACCGTTACCGGAAAGCTTTGGTTCGGGACCAAAGTGGGAATTGAAAAACACGAGAAGACCTACCTACGGGAAACAATCCTATAAGCCAAAACAGCAAAAAAGAAATCTTTCTCAAAAAAGCAGACAAGGTCGTCCAAAAGATAAGGGGACGAAAAACTTGTAATTGTTTTTTATCAGTTTTGAAGGGAACAGATGACTAATCTTTGAACAACATCAGCCGGATTTGTGTAATTGCAGTTGCGGCGTGATAACCCTTCATCTTCGGAGTGCTGATGCTCATAATACCAAATCGATCAAAAGATTTTTCTTACAAGTATTAAGGGCTTCCATGCCGGAGACTGCGCGAATAATATTTGAGTCCGGTCTAAAAAGGTAAATTGGTGTAAATAATGAAAATCAGATCAAGATCTTTTTAGACCGGACTCATATTTGCCTTCAGTAATTAAACCATTGAGTAACCTGATTAATATACGATATCTTTGCACAGCATGAATAATTATGATGTCATCATTATAGGCGCAGGCCCTGCCGGATTGATGGCCGCAGGCTGCGCTGCCGAAATAGGCGGCAAGGTTTTGATTCTGGAAAAAATGCGGCTTCCGGGCCGTAAATTGCTGATTACCGGCAAAGGACGCTGCAATATTACCAACGATGCACCTATTGAAGAATTTATCCGGCATATTTTTCCTGATGGCCGGTTCCTCTGGAATGCCTTCTCAAAATTTTACTCCGGCGATATTATTAAGCTTTTGGAAAAATACGGTGTGGAATCGACGTTGGAAAGAGGTGGACGTTATTTTCCGGCAAGCAATAAAAGTAAGGATGTTTTGGATGCACTTTTGAAGTGGGTGAATGGGTTGAAAGTGGAAATTCAATGCGGTTTTAAAGTGGAAAAATTGCTAGTTGAAAACGGCGTGATAAGAGGGATCGTTTCCAATGGACAGGAGTTTATATCTGAGAAAGTTATTCTTGCTACAGGTGGAAAATCCTATCCCGGAACCGGTTCTGAAGGTGATGGCTTCAGACTTGCGAAAAGTGTGGGACACTCCATAGCAGAACCCTTGCCTTCGCTGGTTCCGTTGGTTTGTAGGGGCGATGTGGCACAACGACTTCAGGGCCTGGCATTGAAAAATGTAAATGCGACAGTTTGGGTGAATGGTAAAAAAGCCGCAGAAGAATTTGGTGAAATACTTTTTACACATTTTGGACTTTCGGGACCCATTATTCTCACGCTGAGTAGAAAGGCTGTTGCCGAATTGCATAAAAACAGCAAGGTGGAGATCAGCATTGATTTGAAGCCGGCGCTGGATGAGCAGAAGCTTGACAAGCGCCTGATCCGTGATTTGAATGAACAGGGAAAGAAAAAGATTGGTAATCTTTTCAGGAAATGGCTTCCGACGTCAATGATACCGGTTTTTCTGGACTTGTTAAAACTTGATCCCGAAAAAGAGAGCCACCAGGTTTCTTCAGCCGAAAGGAAACAAATAAGGAACCTGCTGAAAAATTTTCGGTTCGAAATTACCGGACATCGTTCCTTCAAAGAAGCGATTATTACAGCCGGAGGCGTGCTAACCAAAGAAATCATGCCTAAAACCATGGAATCGAAAAAGGTTTCGGGGCTCTATTTTGCCGGTGAAATTCTAGACCTTGATGCTGATACTGGCGGTTATAATTTACAGATCGCATATTCCACAGGATGGCTGGCCGGAGGTTCTTGCATGTCGAAACATGCCGGAAGTTTGAATGTCGGCAGCAGACCGGAACAGCTCAACGTGAGGGGAAATTAATTCTTCCTGTCAGTGTACCTGATAAATAAGAATTTGTGCAGGCAGATTTCCTGATTTTGGGGCAGCAAGATAGAAAATGGATTGTTTGGGAACAAACAGGGAAGTGCGTGCACCGGGCTTTGTTTTTACCCTTTCTTCTAAAACATATTTTGCCGGCGCCAGCACCTTAATAACCTCAATATACCCACCGCCACAAGAGATGTAAATTTCTTCCTTTTTAGGGTTGTAATATAAGTCGTCAATATCGCGGGATATTTTTATAGAGCCGATTGGTTTTAGGGTTTTCGTGTTGTATATTTTTACTTCAGGCGGGGCACGGAAACCAATAAACAAACGGTTCCCTTTTCTGTCGAAGACCAAGGGGAAATTCCCGACATATTTATGAAAATCCTTTTTGCCAATAATCTGAAAATCCTTTCTGTTAATAATATCCATTTGATGGGCATCTGGAACATTTACGTACATTAGTGAATCTTCTTTAGCAAATGAGAATGCCTCAGCATGTGCGGGTAGCGCTATTTTAATTACTAATCTGTTATTTACGGCATTTACCACCCCAATTCCCCCGTTGCCATATCCTACATATACAAGCTTTCGACGGCCATCATACCTCAGATTGTCGGCATCATCTTTAAAGTCAATTACTTTTTGAAGCAGAAATGTTTTGGCATTGTAAATATACAATTTGCCGTTGCCGGCAGTTGAAACAAACAACTTATTCAAACTAGGAATAAATAAAACCCCCTGGGGATAATCTAAATTAGTGATTCTGTGAATAAGGTTTCCGGTTTTAAGGTTTAAAACCAGCACGGATTTATCGCCAAGGGCGGCAATAAACAGCCGTTGGTTTTGTAAATCTAAAGACAGATGGTCTATCCGCCCGTGAATATCTACAGGAAGGCTAATGGTTTTTATTAGCCTAAAGGCGGAAGCGGTTTCTTTTTGAATGAGATAAGTTTCACCTCCATGGGCCGACGGCAAAAATGCAAATAAAATAATAATGAATCCGGAAATTAGAAATAACCTCTTCATTTGTCTTTCGTTTAATGGTCAAACAAATGTACATTTAATTTTTTCATACGAAATTACACACAGACAGATGAAAAAATTTAACGGGAAAGCCAAGTGGTTCCTCCATTCAAAAGAAATTTTTTAGATTAAGCTTCATCAGATCCCTAAGAAAACTGGAAAGTATGCGGTATTTGTTGAAAATAACAAAAGACCGGAAGCAAAAGAGCGTTACATTGCCTGTTACGGTGAAATCACCTAATCATTTTAACAAAAACGCCCCAAGAGGACGTTGGGTAAGGAAGGCCGATCCTGCATACGTAAAGAAAAATAAAATCTTTGAGAGCTACTTAGCGTCTGCTGATTTACAGTGTTCTATATTTAAAAACAACAGATTAACTTTAAACAACTTCGTTGATAAATCCTCTTAGGAAAGAGTTAAACCATAGATCCCAAGTCAGAAGCGTAACTGGGATAGGCAAAAATGACGCCCTTAAGCTGATTTGCTGTCATGTCTACACCCATACAGGGCGATAATATTGATTTGTTCCTTTGCTCCTGGTCCAATCAGATGGGCGCCAAGGATTTTACCTGTTTCCTTTTTAACTAAAATTTTATAAGCTGAATACTTTTCGCCAACGCGGTTTGAAGAATACCAATTTTCAGTTTTTTTAAATTTAACCTCATAATTCAATCCTTTTTCATTGGCTTCTTTTTCCAACATGCCCTCTCTGGCAACAGGTGGCAGCGTAAATACCACACTTGGGATAGGGGATAAGCCATTGGACGTTCATCTTTTTCAGCCAGTAAATTCTTAGCTTCAATTCTGGCCTCATTAGCCAAAACAGGTGTCAGGTTCGGAGCGCCGGTATCGGCGCAATCCCCAACAGAAAACACATTGGGATTTGAAACACTTTGTAAATACTTATTCACTTTTATACCTCTTCTCCCCGTTCCAACATCAATGGCGTCAAGGTTCAGGTGGTCAATATTGGGTACACGGCTGGCAGCGTAACCACATGATCACAACTTACAGTTTTTTTGCCATGTGGCGTTGAGTATTCAACAATAAATTCACTGCCATCTTTCGTAATGCCTTTAACTACCGCCTCGCAATGTACTGTAATCCCCAATTCTCTGGTTCTTTCAGCCTGCATGTCAATCAAATCCGGATCAAAATTTACCAATGTATGTTTGCCCCGCTGTAAAAGAGTTACTTCCGAGGCTTCGGCACGTTTGGAAATGTACGCAAATTCAAATGCTATAAAACCGCCTCCGACAAATATAATGCGTTTTGGAGCAGATTCCCTTTCCAGAAAATCGGTATTCGTGGTAAGGTATTCTTCACCGGGAATTCCCAAGGTTGCAGGCCGGGCACCTGTGGTGATATGATAATATTTTGCCTCCACTTCGCGGTCTCCTACCTGCAGCAATCCTACTTCGTTAAATCGTGCTTTGCCATACAGTGTCTCAATCCCCCTGCGGCTCAATCCTTTCCCAACATAGTTGGCATCACTCCTGTAAAGGTTCTTTTAAAGGCCATCATTTCAGACCAGTCGATTAACATGTTTCCATTATAAAGTCCTTTACCTTTCATGCGATCTGCCCAGTCTATTCCTTCGGTTACAGCAATTAGCATCTTTTGGGGGTCGCAGCCGCGCAACATACATTTACCACCATAGGGCAATCTACAATGGCTACTTTCCATCCGGCTTTTGCACAGGATCTGGCAACGCCTACGCCGCCTGTACCGGCTCCGATAACAATAAGATCAAATTTTTCTTTAGTTATTTTCTTCATAATTTAAGTGGACACCAGTGATGTGTACAAGAAAACCATAAAACCAGTTTTAAAAACGAACAGTAATTTAATCCGCCTGAGGCGGACAAGGGATTAATTCCCCGCCCCTTGGGGCGATTAATAATCTCCTTTTGATACCCCGCTGCTCTGCGGCGGGGGTAGTTCATTTTAAACTACTCAAGATTATTTTTAGTTAGATATCATTATCTTCTTTCTTGAGATACTCAGTATTTTCGGCAATCTTAAACACAATAATGAGCAATTCAGTGATTAACCTTAATACTAAAGATCCCACTATTAAAAAGATTAATCCTCCCATAAACCCATAAAGATAATAACTAAAGATATTATTATATCCTATCATTATTCCGAAACTGCCAATTACAATTATTATTTGCAATAACCAATAAATAATTCGTATTATCCATGGTGTAATAAGAAAATCAAACATAAAAAATCTCTTTATATTCTTTATTGTTGAATAATTATTGCTGTTATGGTTATCTTGTTGTGGCCTTCTATTTTTTATTAATACGTTCAACCTTTTCGGTGCAAACTGTTGTTTTGCCTGTTGTCGTTTTGCCTGTTTGGCTTCCCTAAATTGTTCATCTGTACTAAAAAGTAAATTTCTTTTTGTCGCTTCTTTTTTAGCAGCTTCAACTGCCTCCGGTTGCCAATCATCTCTATGTGCTAGAATATTCTCTAGTTCAGAGTCTGATAGTTTCGCCATTCTTTCTGAAAATCCGTTTTCCATATTCATTGATTTTTAAGTGTTTAATAAAAAATATACATTGAATAAATATTTGATCTCCAGATTCAATTTTTTCAGTTCTTCCCTATTGATACG
>CAZPPK010000048.1:0-18416 GCA_964588415.1 uncultured Lentimicrobiaceae bacterium | reverse complement strand
GGCTGGGATAATCAATATCTTTTGAAGGTGTTAAATTTATGATGCGTTTGCCCTGTCAAATTTTATTGAAAAGTTGTTTATTTAAAAAAAATTTTTACCTTTGCACCCCGATTTAATAGCGAATTTTAATAAAGCAATTGAATCAGACATAGTTATAAGGAACCTGATAAGGTAAAACGATATAGGTTTCAGCGATGGGAGGTTTTCAAAAATAGTCCACCGCCGTTTTGAATACCAGCCTTATCACCATTCCTTAAATTTTTTGTAAAAGTAATTGCATGAGTAATTTTAATTTGTACTTTTGCGCCTCCTAAAATAGGGGTTTATAGATTAATAAATTATAGATATGCCGACAATACAACAGTTAGTAAGAAAAGGTCGCAAGAAACTGGTTGACAAAAGTAAGTCGCCTGCATTGGATTCATGCCCACAGCGTCGTGGTGTTTGTGTAAGGGTATATACAACCACACCTAAAAAACCTAACTCTGCTATGCGTAAGGTTGCCAGGGTGAGGTTAACCAACGGAAAAGAAGTTAATGCATACATTCCTGGTGAAGGGCATAATCTTCAGGAACACTCTATTGTTATGATTAGAGGAGGTCGTGTAAAAGACCTTCCCGGTGTTCGTTACCATATTATAAGAGGTGCACTCGATACATCAGGAGTTGAAGGACGTACACAACGCAGGTCTAAATACGGAACCAAACGTCCCAAAAAAAGTAAAAAATAAAGCATTTTAATCTCTCGGTACAATGAGAAAGACGAAACCAAAAAAACGAATTATTCTTCCCGATCCAAAATTTAATGATATTTTGGTAACGAAATTTGTTAACAACATCATGTTAAGCGGTAAGAAAAGCGTTGCATTCAATATTTTTTATGAAGCAATGAGTATTGTTTCCACCAAAATTGGTGAAGAGGAAAATGCACTTGACGTTTGGAAAAAAGCTTTGGCTAATGTTACTCCTGCTGTAGAAGTAAGGAGCCGTCGTATAGGTGGCGCTACTTTTCAAATTCCTTCGGAAATACCGACTGGCCGGAAACAATCTATAGGCATGAAGAACCTGATTAATTTTTCACGTAAGCGCCATGATAAAAGCATGGGCGAAAAATTAGCCGGCGAAATTCTTGCTGCTTATAAAGAAGAAGGTGCAGCTTACAAAAAGAAAGAAGATACACACCGTATGGCTGAAGCTAACAAAGCATTTTCACACTTTAGATTTTAATGATAACTATACAAGCTATTAAGGACTACGAATAAGAGATGGCAGTACAGGAAAATAATAAGTTGAGTTTGACCCGTAATATCGGGATTATGGCTCATATTGACGCGGGCAAAACTACCACGACCGAGCGTATTCTTTTCTATACAGGAAAGAATTATAAGATCGGTGAGGTACATGAGGGGGCTGCTACTATGGACTGGATGGTTCAGGAACAGGAGCGTGGAATTACCATTACTTCTGCTGCAACCACCGTTTTTTGGGAACTTTTCGGAAAAAAACATAAAATTAACATAATCGATACCCCTGGACACGTTGACTTTACTGTTGAAGTGGAACGTTCGCTCAGGGTTCTCGATGGAGCTGTGGCCCTGTTCTGTGCAGTAGGTGGTGTTGAACCCCAATCTGAAACAGTATGGCGTCAGGCCGATAAATATAAAGTCCCACGGATCAGTTTTATTAATAAAATGGACCGTTCGGGTGCCGACTTTTTTGGTGTCGTGGACCAGATTAAAGACAGGCTGGGTGCTAACCCGGTTTTGATTCAGGTTCCGATAGGTGCTGAAGAAGACTTCAAAGGTGTGGTTGACCTTGTTAAAAACAAAGCTTTTATCTGGGATGATTCTACCCAGGGAACGAAAATTGTTGAGATTCCGATTCCTGAAGATTTAAAGGATACCGTGTATGATTACCGGATGAAGTTGATTGAAGGAGTTGCCGAAGAAAGCGATGAGATGCTGGAGAAATATATGGATGACCCCAATTCCATCACTGAAGAAGAAATGGTTCGGGTAATTCGCAGGGCAACACTTGATATGAAGATCACCCCTGTAATGTGCGGCTCCGCTTTTAAAAATAAAGGGGTTCAAATGTTGCTCAATGCAGTTATTGAATTTTTGCCCAGTCCGTTGGATATTGATGCCGTTGATGGCATTAATCCCAAAACAGATAAAAAGGAAAAGCGTTTTCCAGAACCCAGTGACCATTTCTCGGCACTGGCTTTCAAAATTGCAACCGATCCTTATGTCGGAAGACTTTGCTTCTTCCGCGTATATTCAGGCACACTGAGTGCTGGTTCTTATGTTTTGAATGTGAATACCGGGAAAAAAGAAAGGATCAGTCGTATCATGCAGATGCATGCTAACCAGCAAAATCCTTTGGAAAAAATTGAAGCTGGAGATATTGGTGCTGCAGTAGGATTTAAGACCATCCACACCGGTGATACCCTTACCGATGAAAAATTCCCCATTGTGTTGGAATCTATGACTTTCCCGGCCCCTGTAATCAGTATTTCCATTGAACCCAAAACACAGGGCGATATGGATCGTATGGGAGTAGCTTTGGGGAAATTGGCCGAAGAAGATCCTACTTTTAAAGTAAATACTGATCCGGATTCTGGTCAGACCATTATTTCAGGGATGGGAGAACTTCATTTAGATATCCTGGTCGACCGTTTAAAACGTGAATTTAAAGTAGAATGCAACGTAGGCCAGCCGCAGGTTTCGTACAAAGAAGCTATTACAGGAACGGCTACACACAAAGAAGTCTATAAAAAACAAACGGGTGGTCGTGGTAAGTTTGCCGATATTCAGTTTGAAATTGGACCTGCCGAAGGAAATGAAAAAGGTTTGGAATTTGTTGATGGTGTTAAAGGAGGAAATATTCCGAAAGAGTTTATTCCATCGGTTAAGAAGGGCTTTGAGCAGGCCATGCAAAATGGTGTCTTGGCAGGTTATCCGCTTGAGAAAATGCGTGTCCGTTTGATAGACGGAAGTTATCACCCTGTTGATTCAGATCAACTTTCTTTTGAAATGGCTGCTAAGCTTGGATTCAAACACGCTGCACAGAAGGCTCAGGCAGTATTGCTTGAACCTATAATGAAGCTAGAGGTTGTTACCCCCGATGATTATTTGGGAGATGTTACCGGAGATTTGACTCGTCGTAGGGCTATTTTGAAAGACATCACTGCTAAGGTGGGTTTTCAGGTAGTAAAAGCCGAAGTGCCTTTGTCGGAAATGTTTGGTTATGTTACCTCGCTGCGTACTCTCACTTCAGGACGTGCAACTTCAACTATGGAGTTTCACAGCTATATGCAAGCACCTGCATTTGTTTCAGATGAAGTTGTTAAGAAAGTAAAAGGTATTGTTAGTTAAAAACTTTATATAAAGTGAACCAGAGAATCAGAATAAAACTCAAATCTTACGATCACAACTTGGTAGATAAATCTGCTGAAAAGATTGTAAAGACGGTTAAATCAACCGGCGCTGTGGTTAACGGACCTATTCCATTGCCGACGCATAAAAAGGTGTACACCGTAAACCGTTCCACTTTTGTTAACAAAAAGTCAAGAGAACAGTTTGAGCTGAGTACCTACAAACGGTTGATGGATGTTTTTAATTCCACTTCAAAAACTATTGACGCACTCATGAAACTAGAGTTGCCCAGTGGTGTTGAAGTAGAGATCAAAGTTTGATAATTAAGGCTTAAAGAATAAAGCGATGTCAGGAATAATTGGAAAAAAAATAGGGATGACCAGCATTTATGACGAACAAGGAAAGAACGTTCCTTGCACCGTTATCGAAGCTGGCCCATGCGTGGTGACGCAGGTTAGAACCGCTGATAAGGACGGCTATTCTGCTATTCAGCTTTCCTATGAAGATAAGAAGGAAAAGCATAGTAACAAAGCAGAGATAGGACATTTTGCCAAAGCAAATACTGCTCCAAAGAAAAGAATTGCAGAGTTTACCCGTTTTGAAGAGTTGAAAAAACTTGGCGAAGTAGTTACCGTTGATGTATTTATTGAAGGAGAGTTTATTGATGCGGTAGGTACTAGCAAAGGTAAAGGATTTCAGGGGGTAGTTAAGCGTCATGGTTTTGCCGGGGTTAACGATGCTACTCATGGTCAGCATAACAGACTTAGAGCTCCCGGTTCGTTAGGTGCTTCTTCATATCCTGCAAGAGTTTTTAAGGGGATGCGTATGGCAGGAAGAACTGGCGGCAACAGGGTAAAAATGATTAACCTCAAGGTTATGAAAATTATTCCTGAAAAGAATGTAATTGTAGTAAAAGGTGCCGTACCAGGACCTAATAATTCATATGTAATTCTGGAAAGATGGAGCTAACGGTAGTAAAAATTAACGGAGAAGATACGGGTCGGAAAATTGCTTTGAACGATTCTGTATTTGGGATTGAGCCCAATGATCACGCCATTTATCTGGATGTAAAACAGATATTGAACAATAAAAGACAAGGGACTCATGATTCAAGAGAGCGGAGTGACATATCTGGAAGTACCCGTAAGATTAAAAGGCAAAAAGGAACAGGTACTGCCCGTGCCGGCGATATTAAGAACCCAGTATTTCGCGGCGGTGGAAGAGTTTTCGGACCCCACCCACGTGATTACAATATGAAGCTCAACAAAAAGCTGAAAAGACTGGCACGTTTATCGGCTTTGGCTTACAAAGTAAAAGACAACGAAATTTTAATCATTGAGGATTTTAAGTTTGATACGATCAAGACGAAAAACTATCTTCAAATTCTTAATGATCTGCATATTGAAAATCAGAAAACTTTGCTGGTTGTGAATGAAGCTGACAGAAATCTTTATTTTTCTGCACGTAACATTCCAAGTGCCAAGGTGCTAAAGGCAGAAACTATAAATACCTACGACATTCTTAATTCCAATAGAATTGTCTTTATGGAAGGTGCCTTAAAAACCACAGAAGAATTGTTTTCAAAAAAATAAATCTGAAAAAGATGGGTGTATTATTGAAACCGGTTATTACAGAAAAAATGACAGCTATGGGTACTAAACTAGCCCAATTTGGATTTATTGTTGACAAACGTGCCAACAAAATTCAGATTAAAACTGCTGTTGAAGACCTATACAATGTTCAGGTTATTTCTGTAAATACCATGAACTATTCCGGTAAAAGCAAGTCGCGAAATACCAAAGGAGGAATAATATCCGGCAGGACCAATGCCTTTAAAAAGGCTATTATAACCCTGGCCGATGGAGAAACCATTGATTTTTTTAGCAACATATAGACGACATGGCTCTAAAGAAATATAAACCGACAACACCAAGTCAGCGCTTTAAAATCATAAGCGCCTTCGATGACATTACTGCCAGCAAACCCGAAAAAAGTTTGCTAAGCAAAAAAAGTAATACAGGTGGACGTAACAAAGAAGGTAAAATGACGATTCGCAATGTTGGCGGTGGTCATAAACAGAGATACAGAACTATTGATTTTAAAAGGGATAAAGAGGGAATTCCCGGTGTGGTCAAAACCGTTGAGTATGATCCTAACCGTACTGCCCGTATTGCTTTGATCAATTATACTGATGGTGAAAAACGCTACATCATTGCTCCTCAGGGGCTGACTATTGGCCAGCAGGTAATTTCCGGAAAAGGTGTTTCTCCCGATTTGGGGAATACTTTGTATCTTAGTGAAGTTCCTTTTGGTACTGTGATTCACAACATCGAATTACGTCCCGGTCAGGGAGCCAAGATGGCAAGAAGCGCAGGTTCCTATGCTCAGTTGCATACACGTGAAGGGAAATTTGCTATTTTGAAAATGCCCTCCGGAGAAACCCGCATGATCCTCCAAACATGTAAGGCTACTATAGGTATGGTTTCCAACTCGGAACACAGTCTTGAAAAATCTGGAAAAGCAGGTCGTAGGCGCTGGTTGGGAAGACGCCCGAGAGTACGTGGCGTTGCTATGAACCCTGTTGACCATCCAATGGGCGGTGGTGAAGGTCGCGCATCTGGCGGACATCCCCGTTCAAGAAAAGGTTTGCCTGCTAAGGGATATAAAACCAGGTCTCCTAAAAAGGCTTCAAGCAAATATATTATTGAAAAAAGAAAGTAATCGGGGAATTAAATTGATACTGATATGAGCCGTTCATTAAAAAAAGGACCTTACATTCACTATAAATTGGAAAAGAAAGTGTTGGCCAATGTGGAATCTACAAAAAAGACCGTCATCAAGACTTGGTCACGTGCATCCATGATTTCACCGGACTTTGTAGGCCAGACGATCGCGGTACACAACGGGAATAAATTTATTCCTGTTTACATAACAGAAAATATGGTTGGTCATAAGCTGGGCGAATTTGCCCCCACCAGGATTTTCAGAGGTCATGCCGGTAAAAAAGATAAAGGTAGAAAATAAAGCACAAAACAATGGGATCTAGAAAACATAACACTGCTGAAGAGCGTAAAGAGGAACGTAAGAAATTGTACATTGCCCGTTTACGGAATGTGCCCACATCACCTCGGAAAATGCGTTTGGTAGCTGACTTGGTAAGAGGTATGGAAGCAGAGCAAGCCTTGAATGTTTTGAAGCATACTCAAAAAGAAGCTGCTGGTAAAGTTTACGATTTGCTGCGCTCCGCTATTGCCAACTGGGAAGTTAAAAACGAAGGCGCCCGCATAGAGGACAACCAACTGTACATTAAACAAATTATGGTTGATGGTGGAAGAGTTTTGAAACGGATTCAACCAGCTCCTCAGGGACGTGCTCACCGTATCCGTAAAAGATCGAACCATGTTACACTTATTCTAGGGAATAGGGTCGAAGAGATGAAAGCAGCGAAAGCAAGTGCTGAAACAGAAACAAGCAACGAATAATTTTTCTTTAATAATATAGATTAATGGGACAAAAAATCAACCCAATAGGACTAAGGTTAGGCATCATCAGGGGATGGGATTCATACTGGTATGGCGGTAAGGATTTTTCTAAGAAACTCATTGAAGATGACGCAATTCGTAAATATCTTGAAGTACGTCTTGTAAAAGCCGGTATTTCTAAAATTATGATTCAGCGTACCCTGAAAATGGTTACAGTAACAATATTTACTGCCCGTCCGGGTATTATCATTGGAAAAGGTGGATCTGAAGTCGACAAACTGAAAGAAGAACTGAAGAAACTTACCAAGAAAGAGGTCCAAATCAATATTTCTGAAGTCAGACGTCCTGAATTGGATGCACAAATTGTTGCATCTAACATCAGCAAACAAATTGAAGGTCGTGTGTCTTTCAGGCGTGCTATTAAAACTGCAATTGCATCCAGTATGCGTTTGGGAGCACAAGGAATTAAAGTTGTGATCTCCGGCCGTGTTGGTGGTGCTGAAATGGCTCGTAGTGAAATGTACAAAGAAGGTCGTATTCCTTTGCATACGTTGCGTGCCGACATTGACTATGCTTTGGTTGAAGCTCACACTACTTATGGCCGTATCGGTATTAAAGTTTGGATATTTAAGGGCGAGATTTACGGAAAACCTGAGCTGGTACCTTCAGGTGCTCCTCAGACTCAGTCTGCACCACGGCACAGAGGCCCTGCTGTTCAAGGTGGTGGAAGACCACGCCCTAGAAGCAGAAGATAATAGCATTGATAAAATATAAAGGTTATAGAAATGTTACAACCAAAGAAAACTAAATATAGGAAGCAGCAAAAAGGCAAAATGAAGGGTGAGGCTCACCGTGGAGCGGAATTGGCTTTCGGGTCATTTGGCATCAAAACGCTTGAGCAGGCCTGGTTGACTGGAAGGCAAATTGAAGCTGCACGTCAGGCGGTAACCCGTTATATGAAGCGTGAAGGACAGATTTGGATTCGGGTATTTCCTGATAAACCTGTAACCAAAAAACCTGCTGAAGTCCGTATGGGTAAAGGTAAAGGTGCTCCCGAATATTTTGTAGCCCGGATCACTCCAGGAAGAATCCTGTTTGAAGCCGAAGGCGTTCCATTGCATATTGCAAGAGAAGCACTCAGATTGGCTGCTCAGAAGTTGCCTGTAAAAACTAAATTTATTGTCAGACGCGATTACGTCGAAAATTAGAAAGCAATGAAACAGGAAGTTGTTAAAGAAATGAGTACCGCTGACCTCGTTGAAAGGTTGGTTGAAGAAGAAAAACACCTGACTAAGTTAAAACTAAATCATGCTGTTTCTCCGTTAGATAACCCTCATAAAATTGTCGATAGTAAAAAGACAATTGCTCGTATGAAAACAGAATTGAGGAAAAGAGAATTAGAGGCAAAAAACATTAAGGAATCAGTATAATGGAAAAGAGAAATCTCAGAAAAGAGCGAATCGGCATCGTCGTAAGCAATAAAATGGATAAATCTATTGCAGTTACTGTAGAACGCCAACTCAAACACCCCATGTATGGGAAGTTTGTGAAAAAGTCCAGGAAATTTATTGCCCACGATGAAAATAATGAATGCAATATAGGTGATACTGTGCGCATTATGGAAACACGTCCTCTGAGCAAAAATAAGAATTGGAGATTAGTAGAAATTATTGAAAGAGCTAAATAACCATGGTACAACAAGAATCAAGACTTGCAGTTGCTGATAATAGCGGGGCCAAAGAAGTATTGGTAATCAGGGTCCTTGGCGGAACAGGAAGAAGGTATGCCTCTATTGGTGACCAGATCGTTGTTGCCGTAAAGAATGCCTTACCTTCCGGTAATATCAAAAAGGGTGCCGTCGCAAAAGCGGTAGTTGTCAGGACTAAGAAAGAGGTGAGGAGAAACGACGGAAGTTATATTCGTTTTGATGATAATGCTTGTGTGTTGCTGAACAGTACAGGTGAAATGATGGGAACGCGTATTTTCGGCCCCGTTGCCAGGGAATTGCGCGAAAAGCAATACATGAAAATTGTTTCACTGGCACCCGAGGTGCTTTAATATCGAAAACAAAGAGTTATGGCAAAATTGCATATAAAGAAAGGTGATAACGTGAGGGTTATTGCGGGAAACGACAAAGGTCGCTCCGGTAGAGTGCTTGCTGTTGTTTCAGAAAAGAACAAAGCCATTGTTGAAGGTGTGAATATGGTTTCAAAGCACACCAAACCCAATGCCGACTATCCCAATGGGGGTATCATAAAGAAAGAGGCTGCGATTCATTTGTCGAACCTGAAAGTGATTGATGGTGCCGGAAACGCAACCCGTATTGGTAGAAAACGCGATGAGAACAGTGGAAAGTCAATACGCTATTCAAAAAAATCAGGGGAGGTAATTAAATAATGGAATATCAACCTAGATTACGAAAAAAATATTTAGAGGAAATTGTTCCCGCACTTACTGAAAAGTTCAGCTATAAAAGTGTTATGGAAGTTCCTAAATTGGAAAAAATTGCATTGAACCAGGGAATTGGCGCCGGCATTGCAGACAAAAAACTGATCGATGCAGGTATTACCGAAATGACCGCTATCTCCGGCCAAAAAGCCGTTCCTACTATTTCAAAACACGATGTTTCCAATTTTAAATTGAGAAAAGGAAGCGCCATTGGAGTCCGCGCCACACTTCGCAGTGATAAAATGTACGAGTTTTTAGACAGACTTGTATCTGTTGCTTTGCCTCGTGTTAGGGACTTCAGGGGAATCAATGATAAAGGTTTTGATGGACGTGGAAATTATACAGTAGGCATTCCTGAACAATTGATTTTTCCGGAGATTGATATTGATAAAGTAAGCCGCATCAATGGTATGGATATCACTTTTGTGACTTCTGCAAAAACCGATGAAGAAGCAATTGCTTTGTTGAAAGAATTTGGATTACCATTTAAAAATCAAAAAAATAAATAAGCATGGCAAAAGAGTCAATGATAGCCCGTGAGCTTAAAAGGCAAAAAATGGTTAGCAAATACGCCGAAAAACGAGCCGCATTAAAAGCAGCCGGTGATTACGAAGGTTTGCAGAAATTACCCAAAAATGCATCACCCGTTCGTTTGCACAACCGTTGCCAGCTGACCGGAAGGCCAAAAGGATATATGAGACAATTTGGCGTTTCGAGGATTAATTTTAGGGAAATGGCTCATAAAGGCCTGATCCCGGGTATAAAAAAAGCCAGTTGGTAAGATTAAGATAAAAATACATTCAAGATGAATACTGATCCAATAGCAGACTATTTAACCAGAATCAGAAATGCTGTAGCAGCTAAACACCGTATGGTGGAAATGCCGGCTTCTAACCTGAAGAAAAATATTACCAAAATTCTGTTTGAAAAAGGGTATATTTTAAACTATAAGTTCGTTGATGATAATTATGGTATTATTAAAATAGCCCTGAAGTATCATCCCGTAACCAAAATGCCGGCCATTAGCAACATTACAAGGGTTTCCACCCCTGGGTTAAGAAAGTACATTGATGCTGACAATCTTCCCCGCGTAATGAACGGACTCGGAATTGCCATTCTTTCAACCTCAGACGGTGTGATTACAGACAAAGAAGCCCGTAAATTAGGTGTTGGAGGCGAAGTAATTTGTTATGTAAGTTAATATAACAGGAGATATACCCATGTCACGAATAGGAAATAAAGCAATAACGATCCCCCAGGGAGTAGAAGTGAAAGTTAGCGATAACAACATAGTAACTGTTAAAGGAAAACTGGGAGAATTAAAACAAGATATAGATCCTAACATCACAATTTCTTTGGAAGGAGATACCATCGTTCTGAAACGTAAAAGTGAAAGTAAAGATCATAAGTCCAAACACGGTCTGTACCGCTCTTTGCTAAACAACATGGTTACAGGTGTAAGCGAAGGATTTACATCAGTTCAGGAGTTGGTAGGTGTTGGTTATAAAGCTGACAACAAAGGCCAGTTGTTAGAATTGGTGCTGGGATATTCGCATCATATTTACTTGGAGATTCCCGAAGAAATTAAAGTGGAAACTGTAACCGAAAGAGGTAAAAATCCATTGATCAAATTATCATCGTCTGATAAGCAATTGTTAGGACAAGTAACTGCTAAGATTCGTTCTTTACGTAAACCTGAACCCTATAAAGGGAAAGGTATTAAGTTCCAGGGCGAAGAACTCAGAAAGAAAGCAGGAAAATCAGCTGAAAAGAAATAGTACATTAGTTAGTAAACTGAAAAAACCATTAAGAAAATGGGCGTCAAAAATAAAAAAGTATTTAGCAGGAACAGGATAAAAATGAGGGTCAGAAAAAGTGTGACCGGCACTTCTGCCAGGCCTCGTATGACCGTTTTCAGAAGCAACAAGCAAATTTATGTTCAGTTGATTGACGATGCGACTCAAAAAACCCTTGTTTCTGCCTCATCAAGCGATAAAAGCTTTGAAGGAGAAAAGGTTGCTAAAATTGAGCAAGCTAAAAAAGTTGGTAATTTAGTCGCCGCCCGTGCCATTGCTGCCGGAATCGAAAGCGTTGTTTTCGATCGAAATGGGTATTTATATCACGGAAGGGTAAAATCACTTGCTGATGCTGCCAGAGAGGGAGGACTTAAATTTTAAGAGATTATGTCAAACGCAAACGTAAACAAAATTAAATCCAGCGAAATCGAATTTAAAGATCGACTGGTAAGCATTCAGAGAGTAACCAAAGTTACCAAGGGAGGTAGAACTTTTAGCTTTTCTGCCATTGTTGTAGTGGGTAACGAAAATGGTGTTGTGGGTTATGGACTTGGAAAAGCCAAGGAAGTAACGGCTGCCATTGCTAAAGGAATCGACGATGCGAAAAAACATTTGATAAGAGTCCCGATCTTAAAAGGAACTGTTCCTCACGCACAAACAGGAAAATACAGCGGCGCAAGGGTTTATATCCAGTCAGCAGCTCCCGGTACCGGTGTAATTGCCGGTGGTGCTATGCGTGCTGTTCTGGAAAGTGTGGGCGTTACCGATGTGTTGGCCAAATCAAAGGGTTCGTCAAACCCGCATTCTGTTGTCAAAGCAACCATTGATGCATTGAGCAAACTTCAGGATCCTTATACTGTAGCTCAGGTTCGTGGTGTCGATTTGGATAAAGTTTTTAACGGATAGGAGAATATTGAAATGAAAAAGTACAGGATTACACAAGTTGTAAGTGCCATCAACAGACCGGCCCGGCAAAAAAGAACCCTGGTAGCTTTAGGGTTAAAAAAACTGAACAATCCCAAAGAAGTAGAAGGAACTCCTCAGATGATGGGTATGATCAACACAGTGAAGCATTTATTAAAGGTTGAAGAACTTTAAAATACGAAGAAACAATGGATTTAAGCAATCTTAAACCGGCAAAGGGTTCTGTAAAGAACACAAAAAGAATTGGCAGAGGTCAGGGTTCTGGACGTGGTGGTACATCAACAAAAGGACATAAAGGCGCCCAGTCAAGATCCGGATACAAAAAGAAAATTGGTTTTGAAGGCGGACAAATGCCATTATTTCGCCGTGTACCAAAATTTGGATTTAAAAATATTAACCGGAAAGAATATCAAGGTATAAATTTAGATACCTTGCAAAAGTTAGTCGATGAGAAAAAATTGACTGCTATTGATAAAAACGTTCTCATCGAAAACGGTCTGGCATCCAAAAATGATTTGGTAAAGATCTTAGGCAGGGGTGAATTAAAAGCAAAACTTGAAGTAAGTGCAAATGCTTTTACTCAATCAGCGAAGGAAGCAATTGAAGCCAATGGAGGTAATGCCATTATAATTTAAGAGCGGATGAAAAAGTTTATCGAAACTATACGAAATATATTTAAGATTGAGGAGCTGAGGAATCGGATTCTTTATACGCTGGGAATAATTTTAATTTATCGTTTGGGATCATATGTGGTCCTGCCTGGTGTTGATCCCAACATGCTTACCAATCTGCAAAATCAGGGCAGTTCAGGCCTTATGGGCTTACTGAATATGTTTTCAGGTGGTGCATTCTCACATGCATCTATCTTTGCTCTTGGTATCATGCCTTATATTTCTGCTTCGATTGTCATCCAGCTTCTGGGTATGGCTATTCCTTATTTTCAAAGACTTCAACGTGAAGGCGAAAGTGGGAACAGAAAAATCAACCAGATTACTCGTTATCTTACTGTCGTTATTGTTGCTTTTCAGGCCCCGGCTTACATTGCAAACCTTGTATCACAGGTTCCGGCAGAAGCAATTACACCTTTTAGTGCTGCCATTACCCATCCTCCAGTATATTTCTGGATGTCATCAACCATCATTCTGATCTCGGGAACGTTGTTTGTGATGTGGCTCGGTGAAAAGATTACCGATAAAGGAGTTGGAAATGGAATTTCCCTGATTATTATGATCGGGATCATCGCACGTCTACCTGGGGCATTGTTTCAGGAATTTGTTTCCAGAATTGTTGAAGTGAATGGGGGAATGGTTTATTTTCTTGTTGAATTGGTTATTCTGGTGCTTGTTATTTTATTTACCATTCTGTTGGTACAGGGGACTCGGAAAGTGCCGATTCAATATGCAAAACGAATTGTTGGAAATAAACAATACGGTGGAGTTCGCCAGTACTTGCCATTGAGAGTGAATGCTGCAGGTGTAATGCCGATCATTTTTGCTCAGGCTATCATGTTTCTGCCCCTTACACTAGTTGGATTTGCAAGCAACTCGCCCAGCTTAAGCGGATTTGCATCTGCAATGACAGACTTTAACGGATTTTGGTATAACTTTACCTTCTTCGTTCTTATCATAATATTTACTTATTTTTACACGGCAATTACCATCAACCCAAGCCAGATGGCTGAAGACCTGAAGAAAAACGGCGGATTTATTCCCGGAGTAAAACCAGGACGCAAGACATCTGATTATTTGGACAATATTTTATCCAGGATCACCTTGCCAGGCTCTATTTTCCTGGGATTGATCGCAATTTTGCCTTTGTTCGCAAGACTGATTGGAGTAAATAGTGCTTTTGCAGCTTTTTACGGTGGCACATCATTGCTCATCCTGGTGGAAGTTGTTTTGGATACTTTGCGTCAAGTTGAAAGTTATCTGTTAATGCGTCATTATGATGGACTTACAAAATCCGGTAGGATAAAAGGTAGATCTGGTTTTGGTGGCGGAATCTAATGTGACATTGGATGATATATATAAAGACAGACGAAGAAATAGAATTACAAAGACTTAGTTCTTTACTTGTTGGCTCAACTTTAGCCGAAGTGGCTAAAAAGATTAAACCAGGTGTAAAAACCATTGAATTAGACCAGATTGCTGAAGAGTTTATCAGGGATCACGGTGCAGTACCGGGTTTTAAAGGTTACGGTGGATTTCCGGCAACCTTGTGTATTTCTCTGAACGATGCAGTTGTTCATGGAATCCCGGATAAAACCGAGTTGAAAGATGGAGATGTTGTTTCGATAGATTGTGGTACGTTTATGAATGGTTTTTATGGTGATTCAGCTTATACTTTTCCTGTTGGAGAAGTGAATCAGGAAATACTCTTGTTGCTAGAACGAACCAAACAGTCACTTTATCTTGGCATTGAGCAGGCCGAAGCAGGAAAGCGGGTTCACGATGTAGGCTATGCCATTCAAACTTATGTTGAAGGATTTGGATACAGCGTGGTGAGAGATTTGGTGGGACATGGCGTTGGGAAAAACCTGCATGAAGATCCGGAAGTGCCTAATTATGGACGGCGCGGTACCGGTACAAAGCTAAAACCTGGCATGTGTATTGCAATTGAACCGATGATAAATCTCGGTGGAAAAGAAGTTTTTCAGGAAAATGATGGCTGGACAATACGCACTGTCGACGGGAAACCTTCAGCACATTTTGAACACGATGTGGCAATAAGGAATGGGAAGGCAGACATTTTGTCAAGTTTTGAAAAAATTGAAAAAGTTCTGAATAAAAAATAGTCATTTTATGGCAAAACAACAATCAATTGAACAAGACGGGACGGTTAGAGAATCGTTGGGAAATGCAATGTTTAGGGTGGAGTTGGAAAACGGACATGTTATTACAGCTCATATTTCAGGTAAAATGAGGATGCATTATATCAAAATTTTACCTGGGGACAGGGTAAAGTTGGCCATGTCGCCGTATGACTTAACAAAAGGAAGAATAACATTTAGATATAAATAGTTAAAAGGATGAAAATACGTGCATCAATAAAAAAGAGAACTCCTGAAGATAAATTGGTTCGTCGAAAAGGGAGATTGTATATCATTAACAAAAAGAATCCAAAATACAAACAAAGACAAGGTTAATTACTTGTTTAATCATTAAAAATTTGAATTATGGCAAGAATTGCTGGAGTTGATATACCCCAAAACAAAAGAGGTGAAATTGCGTTGACCTACATTTACGGAGTAGGGAGAAGCAGTGCTCAGAAAATTTTAACAGAAGCCGGGATTGATTGGGATAAAAAAGTCAAGGATTGGAGCGACGACGAACAAAACAGTGTTCGTTCTGTTATTAGTGAGAAATTTAAGGTAGAAGGTGTGCTGCGCTCTGAAACTCAGATGAACATTAAACGTTTGATGGACATCGGTTCTTATCGTGGTATCCGTCATCGTATCGGCCTACCGTTACGGGGTCAGAAAACTAAGAACAATGCACGTACCCGTAAAGGCCGTAAGAAAACTGTCGCCAACAAGAAAAAGGCTACTAAGTAAGAAATAACAGATTTTATATTTCAGGAAATATAACAAAAATGGCAAAAAGGACCAGAAGCACAAAAAAAAGGGTAGTAAAAATTGAGCCGTTAGGAAAGGCTTTTATTCAGGCTACTTTCAACAACATTATTATTTCTCTGACCAACGATTCAGGGCAGGTCATTTCTTGGTCTTCTTCTGGAAAGATGGGATTTAGAGGCTCTAAGAAAAACACTCCCTATGCAGCGCAGATGTCAGCTCAGGATTGTGCAAAAGTCGCATACGACTTGGGCTTGCGTAAAGTAAAAGTGTATGTTAAAGGACCTGGTGCTGGACGGGAATCAGCTATCAGGACACTTCATTCTTCTGGAATTGAAGTGTCTGAAATTGTTGATGTTACACCCATTCCTCACAATGGTTGCCGTCCTCCCAAAAGAAGAAGAGTTTAATAAAGCGTAGTTTAACAGACAAATTATTTTATTATGGCAAGATATATTGGCCCAAAAACTAAAATTGCACGCAAATTTGGCGAACCAATTTACGGTGCAGACAAAACCCTGGCAAAGAGGAGTACTCCTCCAGGTCAGCATGGCCAAAACAGAAGAAGGAAAAAACAATCGGAATACGGAATGCAGCTTCAGGAAAAACAAAAGGCAAAGTATACCTATGGGATTCTAGAAAAACAATTTCGTAATGTATTTGAAAAAGCTTCGCGTAAAAAGGGAATCACTGGTGAAAACCTTTTGATGCTGATCGAATCCAGGTTGGATAATACCGTTTTTCGTTTGGGAATTGCTCCTACCAGGGCTGCTGCACGTCAGTTGGTTTCTCATAGGCACATTACCGTAAACGGTAAAGTAACTAACATCCCATCTTTTATGCTGGTTGCCGGTGATGTCATTGCTGTACGTGAAAAATCAAAAAATCTGGAAGTAGTTACAGATTCTTTGGCATCCAACAATAAATCATTCTCATGGTTGGAATGGAATAGTGAAAAGGTTGAAGGAACATTCCTCAACTACCCTTCTCGTGAAGAAATTCCCGAAAAAATTAAAGAGAACCTGATCGTTGAGTTGTACTCAAAATAATTTTTTTTACAATTAAATCAATAAAGCTAAACTGATACTATGGCGATATTAGCATTTCAAAAGCCCGACAAAGTTATAATGAACGAAGCCAATGACTACAGAGGCGTCTTTGAGTTCCGCCCTCTTGAGCCAGGTTTCGGTATTACTATAGGTAATGCACTCCGTAGAATCCTGCTGTCATCACTGGAAGGCTTTGCCATTACCAACATTAAAATTGATGGAGTGGTTCATGAATTCTCAGGCATTGATGGTGTTATTGAGGATGTTACCGAAATCATCCTGAATCTTAAAAAGGTTCGTTTTAAACAACAGATTCCAGGCGAGAATACCGAAAAGGTAAATATCGTTATTGGTGATCAGAAAGTTTTCAAAGCAGGAGATATTAATAAATTTCTTTCTGTTTTTCAGGTGCTTAACACAGAAGAAGTTATTTGCAATCTCGACCCTTCTGTTAAATTGAGCATGGAAATTACTGTTAGGAAAGGAAGAGGTTATATTCCTGCTGAAGAAAATAAAGATCCCGAAGCTGTAATTGGAACTATAGCCATTGACTCCATTCATACACCCATAAAAAATGTGAACTATCAAATCGAGAACTATCGTGTCGAACAGAAAACCGACTACGAAAAATTGGTTATCGATATTGATACTGATGGCTCCATTCATCCAAAAGACGCTTTAAGAGAAGCTGCAAAAATTCTGATTCAACATTTTATGCTGTTTTCAGATGAAAAAATTTCCCTTGGTTATGAAGACAAAGCTGCCGCTGAAGAGTTTGATGAAGGTACGCTGCATATCCGCCAGCTTTTGAAAACAAAACTAGTAGATATGGATCTTTCCGTTAGGGCATTAAACTGTCTCAAAGCTGCTGATGTGGAAACGTTGGGTGAATTGGTTTCTTACAGCAAAAACGATTTGTTGAAATTCCGGAATTTTGGTAAAAAATCATTGGCCGAACTTGAACAATTGGTTAGCTCAAAGAGTCTGGAGTTCGGTATGAATGTAGCAAAGTATAAATTAGATAAGGATTAAGAAAGATGAGACACAGAAAGAGCATTAACCATCTTGGAAGAACCAGTTCACACCGTAAGGCAATGTTGTCAAATTTGGCTTCTTCGTTGATTTTACATAAAAGAATTACAACAACAGTTGCCAAGGCTAAAGCATTGAGAATGTACGTTGAACCTCTGATCACAAAAGCTAAGGACGATTCCACTCACTCCCGCCGGATTGTTTTCAGTTTCCTTCAGAATAAAGAAGCGGTTACTGAGTTATTCCGTGAAGTTTCAAAAAAAGTAGGTGACAGGCCCGGAGGATATACCAGAATATTGAAATTAGGTCAACGCCTAGGCGATAATGCTGATATGGCTTTTATGGAATTGGTAGATTATAATGAAAATCTGCTTTCCGGAAATGAAGCTGCTAAATCAAAATCAAAACGTCGTCGTAGTAGAGGTGGTAAGAAAACGGAAGAGACTACAGCTGACAAAACTGTAAAAGTTGAAGAAAGGGCAGAAGCCAAAGCAGTGAAAGAAACAGAACCTGTTGTAGAAGAAAAAGCTGCTCCAGAGCCGGAAGCTAAAGATCCTGTTGAAGTGGCCCCCGTAGAGGATGCTGTTGCCGAAACTGAAGCTGCTGTTGCCGATGAGGAAGAAGCACCCAAAGCTGAAGCCAAAGAAGATTCGGCTACAGATACAGCTGAAGAAGAGAAGAAGTAATTTTTCACTTGAAAATAATAAAAGAGCCGCCTACCTAGGCGGCTCTTTTATT
>CAZPPK010000047.1:0-19099 GCA_964588415.1 uncultured Lentimicrobiaceae bacterium | reverse complement strand
TATGTTAAATAGTAAAGCTATTACGCAAATTTATTATTTTGTCCTATAATGTATATTATGTTAAATAGAAAATATCAAAATAAAGGGAAGATATATAACTTCTTCCCTTTATTTTATAATCTTATTTGCTCCCGTTAACCAAAGCTTTCAATTTGTCATACATTTTCAATCTAGTATAAGCTTCTTTTAAAGCGGTGGTAGAAAGTTTTTCACCAGGACGAATACTCAATGCTTTTTCGAGCCATGGCAAAGAAAGTTTCAATTGGGCATTTGCCGAATCATTTAAGGCTTTGTATTCTTTTTCTTTGGAAAGCGGTAGATTATTGGCTTGTTTTTGAATTTTGGCAGCATTATTTATAAAGATAGCACCAATATTATAATAAGCCTCAAAGAAATTAGTATTCACACCGATGGCTTTTTTATAATAATCTTCGGCCATTTTCTGATTTCCTTTATCATCATACGTTTTCCCAATAAGAAAATAGAAATTGTCATTGCTGGGATTATTAGGCTTCTTCGAAATGGCTTCATTTAAACTGGCAATCAATTGATCTGATTTACCTTGTTCAAGATACGTTTGAGCTTCTTCCAGCAAAATGCTTAACTTATTTGGGAAACGGGTTCTGCCCTGCTTTAAGGCCGCCATAGCTTGTGTGGTATCACCCAGCTGTTTTAAAGAGCGTGAATAGAAAATAAACACTTTAGGTTCTTTAAAATTAAGATCAATACATTTTTTGAGATATTTTACTGCAACTTTGGGTTGACTGGCCAAAACCCCACTGATACCCAGGTTAAAAGCAGCAGTTGTATCTGTTTTTCCAAGGAATTTTGCTATATTAAAAGCATCCGTGAAATCTGTGATAGCTTTATTAAAGTCCTTGATTTTAAAGTCGTTTGCTCCCTTCCCATAAAACACGGCAGAAAGTTTGCCAATGTATTTATTAGCTTCTTTACTAACTCTGTGCTTTGGGTCAAGTAGAATAGCTTTTTTCAGGCCAGCTAGTGCCTTTTGTGCAGCGACACTATCTAATGCACGATAAGCAGGCAACGGGCTTATAGAAATACCGTAATATACTTCGCCATAATACAACCATGTTTTAGCATCGTTAATGGTTTTTCTATTTTTTACTGCTTGGTCAATGGCCTCCTTCGCTTCTTTCAGCTTACCTTTTTGTAAAGACAGGTATGCATTTGTTCGATTGCTTTTCTGTGCGAAAGCCGAAGAACCAAGCAACAAACTCATAACTGTTAATAAAATAATTTTTTTCATGTGATAATAATTTTTTTGCAAATATATTCAATTACAATAATTAATTGTAGATCATAAAGAGTTTAATGTTATTCTAAATTATTATCGTTTACAGTTTGTGAATCAGTAACTTGTATATCGGAGTCTGTCAAATTTTCCTGATCTTCGGACTCATTAATTTCACCATCTTCTTCATCTAATCCATAAACTGCCACTTTAGCAACAGCTGCAATTTCATCATGCTCTCTCAGATTTATCAGGCGAACACCCTGGGTTGCTCTTCCCATGGTTCTTAACGCACTCACTGAGATCCGTATGGTTATCCCCGATTTATTGATGATCATCAAATCATCTTCGTCCATAACATTCTTAATTGCAATTAGTTGTCCGGTTTTCTCGGTAACACTTAAAGTTTTTACACCTTTGCCACCACGATTGGTAATCCTGTAGTCTTCTAATCTTGAACGTTTTCCATATCCTTTTTGGGAAACAACCAGAATATCATAATCATAATTCTCAAGGCAGATCATTCCGATAACTTCGTCTTTATCGTTAGTAAGACGAATTCCACGCACACCGGCAGCAGTTCTTCCCATCGGCCGGACTGTACTTTCCGGAAACCGGATCGCATTTCCTGATTTCAAGGCCATCAGAACATCATTGCTACCATTAGTGAGCCTTGCGGCGAGCAACTCATCCCCTTCGTGGATGGTAATGGCATTAATTCCACCTTGTCTTGGGCGGGAATAAGCTTCCAGTGAAGTCTTTTTGATGGTCCCTTTCTTTGTGGCCAAAATGATGAAATTATTATTGATATACTCGTCATCATTAAGGTTCTTCACATTTATATATGCTTTTACAGAATCTTCAGGGTCTATCTGGATCAGATTCTGAATTGCCCGGCCTTTAGATGCTTTCGCACCTTCCGGGATTTCAAATACCCGCATCCAGTAAACTTTTCCTTTTTCTGTGAAAAAGAGCATATAGTCGTGGTTGGTGGCAACGAACAAGTGCTCGAGAAAGTCTTCTTCCCTGGTAATACTTCCGCGGGAGCCTCGACCTCCCCTAACCTGCACACGATATTCTGTGAGGGACGTTCTTTTGATATAACCCAAATTTGAAATCGTAATGACCACTGGCTCGTTGGGAATAACATCTTCCATACGAATATCTTCAGCGGTATAAACAATTTCTGAACGACGTTCATCTCCGTATTTTTCTCTGATCCGGTTCAATTCACCTTTGATGATCTCCATCCTGAGCGGTTCATCCGCAAGAATTTCTTTTAAATCCTTGATGAGAGCCATCAGGTCTTCGTAGTCTGCTTTTAATTTATCGCGCTCCAGGCCCGTGAGCTTTTGCAAACGCATGTCAAGAATGGCTTTTGCCTGGATTTCAGAAAGTTCAAAACGCGAAACTAATCCAGCTTTGGCTTCATCAGGAGTTTTAGAAGCCCTGATCAATGCAATAACCTCGTCAATATTATCCAGCGCTATCAGCAATCCTTCCAGAACATGAGCTTTTCTTTCAGCTTCATTCAAATCGTAACGGGTACGACGGATTACAACTTCATGTCGGTGATTGACATAATGTCTGATAAGGTCTTTCAGATTCAGAGCTTCCGGCCTGCCATGTACCAACGCAATATTATTGATGCTAAAGGAGCTTTGTAAAGCAGTAGTTTTGTATAACTGATTGATTACAATGCTGGGCAACGCATCTTTTTTCAGATCATAAACGATACGCATTCCGTTACGGTCCGATTCGTCGTTAATGTCAGCAATTCCGTCTATTTTCTTATCATTTACCAGATCAGCTGTTTTTCTGATCATCTCAGCCTTATTGACCTGATAAGGTAATTCGTTAATTATCAGACGCTCGCGCCCACTGGATGTTTCCTCAATCTCTACCTTGCCACGAATAACAATACGGCCTCTTCCGGTTTCAAAAGCATCTTTCACCCCTTCGTAGCCATAAATAATACCACCCGTCGGGAAATCAGGAGCTTTAATATATTCCATCAGTTCACTGATGGTAATGTCTCTGTTGTCAATATAAGCAATGATCCCGCCCACGACCTCCGTAAGGTTGTGTGGTGCCATATTAGTAGCCATCCCTACAGCAATTCCTGAAGCTCCGTTAACCAGCAAATTAGGTATCAAAGCAGGCAATACGATGGGTTCTTTCAGGCTGTCGTCGAAATTATTCTGATGATCAACGGTGTCCTTTTCAAGGTCCACCAGTATTTCTTCTGCAATTTTATTTAAACGGGCTTCTGTATAACGCATGGCAGCCGGGCTGTCTCCGTCGACAGAACCAAAGTTACCCTGCCCGTCCACCAAAGGATAACGCAAAGACCAATCCTGGGCCATACGCACCATGGTATCATACACAGAGCTATCACCGTGTGGATGAAATTTACCAAGCACCTCTCCTACGATCCTAGCTGATTTTTTAAACGGGCGATTTGAAAATACTCCCAGCTCATACATCCCGAAAAGAACTCTCCGGTGTACCGGTTTCATTCCATCACGAACATCCGGGAGAGCCCGGGCAACAATCACCGACATCGAATAATCGATGTAGGAGGCTTTCATTTGGTTCTCAATATTGATTTTTAAAATCCTTTCGCCTTCAGGAAAATTTTCCATTAATAAAACTCCTCAAACTTAGTTAATGAATCTTTTATGAACTTGCAAAAGTAATACTTTATTAAGAATTTATAAAACAAATCTCATGGTCTTCTGTTAACAAAAGACAGTTAAAAATTTATTGCTATTAAAAAGAGATCAGGTCTTTTGTGAGTTATCTTTGTTACAGAGTGAAAATGCCAATTCTGTTTTGACTGCGGTATGGTCTTTGATGAATATAAATTTGTGTTATAATTTTTCTTGGTATTTAGCTTATGCTTAATTTTGCAAATGAAAAATAAAAGAATCAATGGATACAAAATTTTCGAATAGAATGAAAGATGTCATGTCGTACAGCCGGGAGGAAGCAGTGCGACTGGGAAACAATTATATTGGACTGGAGCATTTGTTGTTGGGAATATTGCGCGAAGGTGAAGGAATGGCAGTTCAGGTACTGCGTTATTTTGGCGTGGATTTGAAAAAATTAAAACAGGAAATCGAGACCTCCGTGAGAAATCCTGATAACGGGCAAGTAAAAATGGAAAATATCCCGGTGGTTAAACAAGCCGAAAAAGCGTTGAAAATCACTTACCTGGAAGCAAAAGTCCTGCACAGCGAATTAATTGATACCGAACACTTAATGCTGGCTATATTGAAAGATGAAAACAATCTAGTAACAAATAAACTTTCGATGACTGGTGTGGATTATCAAACATTCAAAGATGAGCTTAAATCCATGCTGAATGAAGGCAAAGAAAAATCCGAGTTGATCCAGCCCACCAAAGCAGAATTACAGAATGACGAAGAAAATGAAGATTTTGGGGCTGAGAAACCTTTTGGCAGTGGTCCGAAAAAAGGTACTGAATCCAAATCCAAAACCCCTGTACTGGATAATTTTGGAAACGACCTGACAAGAGCTGCCCAGGAAAACAGACTTGACCCCATTGTTGGTCGTAACAAAGAACTGGAGCGTATTTCTCAGGTTTTAAGTCGTCGTAAAAAGAACAACCCTATCCTGATTGGAGAACCAGGTGTTGGTAAATCAGCCATTGCTGAAGGTTTGGCACTAAGAATCGTTAACCGTCAGGTTTCCAGAGTATTGTTCAATAAAAGAATTGTGATACTGGATCTCGCTTCTTTGGTTGCCGGAACAAAATACCGTGGTCAGTTTGAAGAACGGATGAAAGCCGTTTTAAACGAGCTCACCAAAAATCCAGATATTATTTTGTTCATCGATGAAATTCACACCATTGTAGGGGCTGGAAACGCTACAGGTTCACTGGATGCTTCTAACCTTTTCAAACCTGCACTGGCCCGCGGTGAGCTGCAATGTATCGGAGCCACTACCCTCGATGAGTATCGTCAATACATTGAAAAAGACGGCGCCTTGGAAAGAAGATTTCAAAAGGTGCTTATTGATCCGACATCTCCTGATGAAACTGTTCATATTCTTGATAATATCAAAGAAAAATATGAAGATCATCATTTGGTAAGATACAGTTCCGATGCTATTAAAGCTTGTGTAACCCTAACAAATCGTTATATTAGCGACAGGTTCCTGCCTGATAAAGCCATCGATGCTTTGGATGAAGCCGGAGCCAGAGTGCACATCAGCAATATCCATGTTCCTTCGGAAATCATCAATTTGGAAAAATCGATTGAAGAAATCAGGTTAAAAAAAGTGCAGGCTATAAGTGCTCAAAAGTTTGAAGAAGCAGCCCAGTTCCGTGATATAGAAAGACGTTACACCGAAGAACTGGAACGCTCAAAAAAACGTTGGGAAGAAGAATCGGATATTCATCGCGAAACCGTTACCGAAGCCAATGTAGCAGAAGTGGTTGCCATGATGACAGGAATTCCTGTTACGAACATTGCACAAAGTGAAAGCGAACGGCTGATCAGCATGGTTCCCGATTTGGAAAAAGCGGTAATTGGTCAAAACAACGCTATTCAGAAAGTGGTAAAAGCCATTCGCAGGAATCGCGCAGGGCTTAAAGATCCTAACAAACCTATTGGTTCCTTTATTTTTCTGGGACCTACCGGTGTTGGCAAAACCTACCTTGCAAAAATGCTTGCCAAATACATGTTTGACAACGAGAATGCTTTGATCCGTATTGACATGAGTGAATATATGGAAAAGTTTGCTGTTTCAAGGTTGGTCGGAGCACCTCCAGGGTACGTTGGATATGAAGAAGGTGGTCAACTAACAGAAAAAGTACGCAGAAGACCTTATTCTATTATTTTGCTTGATGAGATTGAAAAAGCTCATCCCGATGTATTTCATCTTTTGTTACAGGTTCTTGATGATGGTATTTTAACGGACAGCCTGGGAAGAAGGGTTGATTTTAAAAACGCTATCATCATTATGACCTCCAATATCGGTTCCAGGCAGCTGAAAGACTTTGGAGAAGGTATAGGTTTTTCTACTGCTGCCAGAAGCGGCAGCCGTGCCGGTCTGGCACACGGCGTTATTGAAAATGCCCTGAAACGTGCTTTTGCCCCAGAATTCCTAAACCGTATTGACGATGTTGTAATTTTTGATTCTCTGGAAAAGGAAGATATTTACAAGATCATCAATATCGAATTGTCAGCCTTATACGGCCGTATTCATGATATGGGCTATAAAATTGATGTTTCATCTGAAGCCAAAGATTATATCATTGAAAAGGGTTGGGATGAACAATTCGGCGCACGGCCACTGAAAAGAGCCATTCAAAAATACATCGAAGACCTGCTCGCTGAGGAGATCATTAAAAGTAGCCTTTCAGAAGGAGATGTTATTTCTATTCTTTATGATGAAAAATCAGACAGCATAAAGATTAAAATTGACAAGCCCAAAATAAAAGCTGCCGCGCGTGCTAAAACTGTTAAAAAGAAGAGTGAAACAAAAAAGTAAGCACCCCGTTAACCAACAAAAAAGTCCGGTTCATTTGAACCGGACTTTTTTTATAACTTGCTAAAGATAAAATCTATATATCCTTCATTGTGGATACTTTATTCCTGAGATAATGATCTGCAATGACAATGGCTGCCATCGCCTCCACAATGGGGACTGCCCTAGGAACAACCGTGACATCATGTCTGCCTTTTCCTTCAAGTATGATCTCATTACCTTCAGAATCAAAAGACTTCTGACTTTTCATAATGGTTGCAATGGGTTTAAAAGCAACATTAAAATAGAGGTCACTGCCGTTGGAAATACCACCTTGTACCCCGCCGGAATTATTAGTTTGCGTATGCAGGTTATCACCTTCTTTAACAAAAAGATCATTATGCTGAGAGCCTTTCATAGAAACGGCTGAAAAACCTGAACCGATTTCAAATCCTTTTACGGCGTTAATACTCAGCATAGCTTTTCCAAGGTCAGCATGCAGCTTGTCAAAAACCGGTTCTCCAAGTCCGGCTGGCATTCCTGTAACAACGCAAGAGATTTTTCCTCCCAGGGTATCCCCTTCCCTTGCAGTCGTTTCAATCAGATTTATCATCTCTTGTGTTACTTTTTCATCAGGGCATCGTAATGGTGATTTTTCAGCACTACGAATATCTGCTAGTTCGGGAATTCTTTCAAGTCTCACCATTCCTATTTGATGGACAAAAGCATTTATTTCAATGCCGATTTCTTTCAAAAGCATTTTTGCAAAAGCACCTGCAGCGACTCTTGAGATAGTTTCCCTTGCAGAAGACCTTCCTCCGCCCCGGTGATCACGAAACCCATACTTTTGATCATAAGTGTAATCGGCATGAGAAGGCCGGTATGCCTTTTCAACATGATCATAATCAGAGGAGTGCTGATCTTTATTCCAGATCACAAATCCGATGGGAGTGCCCAGTGTCCGATCCTTGAAAACCCCGGAAAGGATTTCAAAACGGTCTTCTTCCTGCCTCGGACTGACCCATTTTGATTGTCCCGGCCGCCTTCTGTTCAGTTCATTTTGAATAAAATCAATATCTATTTTCAAACCTGCCGGAATACCTTCAATCACGCCTCCCACGGCACGCCCGTGAGATTCTCCAAAGCTGGTGAGTTTTATTATTTTCCCGAAACTATTACCTGCCATATTTCAAATTATCTCTTACTTTTGTAAAGATATAGAAATATAGCAGGGTATTAATAAATTGACATCAAAAATGAACAAACATTCTATAAAATTTCTGGGAGTTTTGCTTTTATTGGCATCGGGTTTTTTGTTTAACGGATGCAACTCCTTGTTCAAAGGAAACAATCCCTATTACAAGGTCACACCTGAGTTTAAGAATTTTTGTTATTTTAATGCAGGAAGTGAATGGACTTATCAGAACGATTCTACAGGGGTCCCGTTTAAAATAAGGGTAAATAGGATTAATACTTTCGTGGGATTTCAGGTGCAGAATCCTTCGACACCATCTTACAGTTTTGATGTCATAGAAATGCTTTTAGACAGCAACAATGTGCACATGACCAAAGAATCCATTTTTGCTACAAATATACATAGCGACACCTCCCGCATGAATGATCTTTACAGGATATTTTATTCTGACAGTACTTTTACTTTGGCTTTTGCACCGCAATATCCACTGCGTAAGACGCAAATCCTGGGAGGGATGGAAGGTTTATATACCAATATGGAGATATTGCCCTATTATCTTGTTCAGGGGAAAAAATATGATAATGTTTATCACAGTCAGGATCAATTCCCTAAATTTATTAACGGGTCTCAAACCAATGATTCCATAACCATGAACTTCTATATTGCAGAACATTACGGTATCATCAAATGGACTGTGTTTTATAAGGGAAAGACCAGCTCCTACAGCTTGATCAATTCGAATCTGAAGCAATGATATATTAAAGAGCATAAAAAAAGCAGGCCAAAAGCCTGCTTTTTTTATGCTCTTCGATCGTACTATCCTTTAAGTTCTTTGTCAATGAGCTTTATTTTATCCTGAATAGACGACTGGTTCCTTTTCGAGTTTTCTATTTTCTTTTCAAACTCTTCTTTGAAGGTATTTGACTTTTTTGAATCGGAGAAAAAGCCAATGTTATTTTCCCAAAGAATAATATCATCTTTCAGTTTCTTCAATTTATTAGACAAGAAAGCCCTCTCCTTTAATAGGTTGCGTTCTCCATTGGAAGAGTTTTTATAGACTTCAATTTTATTCTCAAAATTGGAAATGCTTAAGTCCGAATTACTAATACTAAGCCTGGATAAAAGTTCATTGATGGCATTTTTAAATTGCCCGTAGATTTTGTCCTTTTCTTTAAAAACAACATGTCCAATTTCATGCCATTGCTTTTGGAGATTTTTCAGCGCTTCAATATTTTCGTCTTTGGTTTTCAGTGCTTTAAAAGATTCAATTGCTTCAATAACAGCCTGTTTTTTCTTAAGATTATCTTCTTCTTCGCGTCTTCTGTCTTTAAAAAAATCTGATTTACGATCAAAAAAAGTATCACAGGCAGCGCGAAAACGCTTCCATATTTTATCAGAATATTTTCTGGGTGCCGGTCCAATTTTTTTCCATTCTTTTTGCAAGTTTATCAACTCATCGGAAGTGATTTTCCATGAGTCACTGTCTTGCAACGTCTCAGCGCGTTCGCAAAGTTTCACTTTTAGATTATAATTCTCAACCTGCTGTTTTTTGATCTCGCTGAAAAAATCACGTTTTTGTTCATAAAACTGATCAAGAGAGATCTTAAACCGTTTCCAGATTTCATCATTTTTATTTTTCGGAGCACGGCCTATGGATTTCCATACTTTCATCAAACCGTTCACTTTTTCAGTGGTTTTTTCCCAATCAGAAACGGTTGAACAATCTAATTCCGAAATCAACAACTCAGCCTGTTCGCAAAGTGCTTCCTTGGCTTCAAAATTTTCTTTTTGAATTTCCTGCAGTTCTTTATAGTGCTCTCTGCGGCGCTCATTTATCTTTTCAGTTGCTGTTTTAAACCGCTCCCAGATTTCCTCATTATTTTCACGGGGAACAGGCCCCACTTCTCTCCATTCTTCATGATATTTCTGTAGCAGTTTAAATGACTTAATAATGGAGCTTTCCATCAAGAGCTCCTCAGTTTTTTCACAAAGCTCAATCTTTTTCTCAAGGTTCTTCTTCAGGTCGAGATCCCTTAGCTCCTTATTTATCCGAACCTTATCAAAAAATCTCTCGACAAGAAAATGATAATTTTGCCAAAGGTCGTTCAGCTCAGAGGCCGGGACCAATCCAACCTGCTTCCACTGTTCCTGCAAATTCTGAAACTCATCATACGTTTTCTTTAGAGTTTCTTCAGAATTGATCAGGGTTTTCAAATTTTCAAGAATCCTGTATTTTTCCAGCAGATTAGCCTGTTTTACATTTTCAAGCTCTTCTGCATATTTGGCTTTATTGTGTCGGTAAACATTAAATGCATTTTGAAAACGAACTTCTAACGGATCTAAAATATGATCATAAGATGCTTCATCACCTCCTTCAGCTATAAAATCCTGCTTTTTATTATCTAGGTCCTCTTTATTCCTTCTATAAAAGGCTCCTTTGATTTGAGCTACCTGACTTTTAATCTTAACGGTATCACTTTCCATTACAACTTCTTCCAAAAGATCCACCAGCTCTTGTTTGTTCAACTGGTCGTAATCGATATCGCCACCTTCGGAAGCCGTCCCTACTGGTTTTTTTGCAGCAAAATTGTTGGTATCTCTAATAAGAACAAGAATCAGTTTATGATCAACTTCTTCAATCTGCCTGACAACTACTTTTTTTGCAGGAGTAGGTATACCATTGTGTTGTTCTTTTTCAACGCCTTTCAGCAAATCCAGGATCTGCTTTTGCAAAAGTTCGTCAATTTGTGGAGTAATAACAGCTTGTTTCTTCTGCACGTGTTTTTTTCCGCTGCTTTTGAGCACAGGACTCCTGACCTGTTTGGAAATTGTAGTTTTTTCCTTTTTTAGAAGTTGTTTAGCAACTTTTTCGGAATCTTTTGAGTCAATCTTAGTATTTTTTTTATCGGAGGCCGGTTTTTCACCAGCTTGAGGCTTCTCCTCCTGATTTTGCTTTAAATCGGCAGTCTCAGGATTTTGATCATTTAGATTTTTTGCTTCCATTCTAACTTAATTTAAGACATTCACCAGCTCAATTTCAAAATATCGCCGGGAAGGAGCTGTTCAAACAAGTGCAAAAATAGCAATTAATTAAGAAGTACCATGATCTGACGGACATAAATGTTTTGCTTTAAGTACATCAAACCGCACTCATTGGAACGCTTCTCCCGATGATTAAAATGAAAATTTGCTCTCTATTCCTAAATAAGGAGCAGGTTTCCAATTTATGGATTCCTGTCAGGCAAAAGACAAAGCCTGATCAAGGTCAGCAATGATGTCTTCAACATCTTCAATACCAACAGACAAGCGCACGAGTCCATCCGTAATTCCTGCTTCTATTTTGCCTTCTTTGGAAAGAACGGCATGCGTCATGGATGCCGGATGCTGAATCAGAGTTTCGATGCCTCCAAGAGATACCGCCAGCAACGCAAGTTTCACATGGTCCATAACCTGTTTTCCTGCTTCCAGTCCACCATTCAATTCAAATGACATCATAGCTCCCGAGCCATCCATCTGCTTTTTAACAAGCTCCTTTTGCGGAAATGAATCTAATCCAGGATAGAGTACCCATTTTACTTTGGGATGCGATTCCAGGAATTCTGCAACCTGTTGTGCGCTTTCCTGTGCTCTTTCAATCCGGATTGCCATTGTTTTCAATCCTCTACGAGTTAACCACGCCTGATGCGGATCCATATTGAAACCAATGTTTTTCATGACATAAACCATTTTATCAAGAAGCTCCTTAGTTTTTGTAATTACGACTCCGCCTACAATATCAGCATGGCCATTAATAAATTTAGTCATGGAATGCAGCACGATGTCCGCACCGAAATTCAGTGGTTTTTGGAGATAAGGGCTGCAGAAAGTATTATCAACACAAACCAAAATGTTATGTTCATGAGCCAGTTTAGATGCAACTTTAATGTCCGTAAGCACCAATGTTGGGTTGGCTGGAGATTCAAGATAAAGTAATTTGGTATTTGGCTTGATCGCCTTTTTAATATTCTCAATATCAGAACAATCTACATAAGTGCTCTCAATACCGTATTTGGTATAAAAATTTTCCATGACACCCCTTGAAGGTCCGTAAACAGCATTGTGGCTTATCATGTGATCACCGGACGATAGCAACGCCATATAAACATCGTTCACGGCTGCCATGCCCGAAGCGGTAACCACTGCGCCATAGCCTTCTTCCAAATCTGCAATAGCATTGGCCAGATCATCAAGGTTTGGATTGCCAAGCCGCGTATAAATGTATCCGCTCTCTTTGCCCTGGAAACGCCTTGCACCCTGGTCAGCAGTCTCAAACTTAAAAGTTGATGTTTGATATATTGGCGTAACTGCACTTCCCATGCTTTCTTCAATAGCGCCTGAATGAATTAATTTTGAATTGAAACCTGTTTTTTTTGTGTCCATTTTAATATGAGTTAAATATGATTGAATGATCTTTTAATGATGGCAATAATTCTGTCCGAATTTTAAGCTTCCTTTGATAAAATCAGAAGCCATGTTTTCAGAACGATCGGTTTGTACGCCAACATACACGTTGATTTTATGTTCGTTAAGAATCTTTATTGCTTTTGGCCCGATACCCCCAACCAACATATCAGTAACTTTATTTTCTACCAGCCATCTCGGCATGGTTCCTTCTGCATGGGGCGGCGGAATTTGGTGGGATGAAGATACAATTCTATCGTTTTCAATTTCATAAAAGGCAAATTCGCGACTGTGCCCAAAATGCCCTGATAATTCTTCTCCATCAAGGGGAATAGCTAACTTTTTCTTATTCATTTCTTTTACTTTTACGTTTATCCAATATGAGTTTGTGATGGGGCGAACCCTCTCGTACCATTCTTATTTCGCAATGTGGACAGAGCAGGCTACTGCATGGAACCCCCTGCTGATGCATAATTCGAAAATCGCAATTGGGACAGATACAATATCCCCCGCTTCCTTTATCCGTTCTTCTTCCATGGCCATGTCTTCCTCTTTCTCGACAAATTTCAGGTTCTTCCATTTCCTGCACCGGTAAAATGTCTTCCGAGCCACAAACCCTGCAATGTTCCTCATTCTCATCCTTTTCTGTTGCGTTAGACTTGAACACACTTCCGCAATTACGACAACGGTACCAGGATACCTGAAAGTCAACATGACCACCTTCAATCAGTATTTGCCTATTTTCTACAAAAGCTTTGGCAATTTTCTCCCTCGTAGTTTTATAAATTCTCGTAAAAGTTGGACGTGAAACATTCATCTTTTTCGCCGCTTTTTCCTGGTTAAGACCTTCGTAATCAGCCAGTCTTAATGCTTCATATTCTTCATACAGCAACACAATATGCTCCTTTGCGTCATACTCTCCATTAACGGGAATAAATCCCGAATTAAACGGAGGTTCCGCTAACATACGCCTTCTCTTCGGTCTTGGAGTCATAAGGTTTTTTGAATGAATTTGCAAAGATATTGAACTATTGTTCAAATTCTTTTATTCCAGCTACTTTTTTGAATCGAACAACCAAATTTAGACCGGTTCAACATACCGTAACTTTAAGAGTTATGACAGAAATTTTGTAATATTGTGAAACAAGCCCACACCATGAAAACTTTTTTTCTTACAGTCACCTTCATCTTTATTTCTCTTTTTTACGTTCATGCCCAAAACAATGAGAGTGTAAGCACTTATAGAATAGCCTTTTACAATGTTGAGAATTTTTTTGACACCGAAACCGATTCCACAACTACTTACAATCAGTTTAACCACGGTGGTGATCACTACTGGAGTTTTGCACGATATCATAGAAAAATGCAGAATATATACAAAGCGCTTGCGGCGATGGGCGGCTGGAAAGGATTATCCATCATTGGGTTGGCTGAAGTTGAAAGCCGCAAGGTACTTTCCGACCTGATTGAAAATACACCGTTGCATTTTGAAAATTACAGAATCATTCATTATGATTCGCCTGATTTTCGTGGGATTGATGTGGCATTACTGTACCGGCCAACAGATTTCAATCCCCTATTTTCAAAACCCATCCATATTACTGATCCATCTGACTGCAAATTCAGGACAAGAGACATTTTGTATGTCAAAGGATTGCTGTTGAATGACACGGTCCACCTGTTCATAAACCACTGGACTTCCCGTTACGGAGGTTTGATGAAGACCATCCCTAAAAGGATGCTGGAAGCGAGAATATTGATGCACAATATCGATTCGATTCATAAAATAAATCACGACGCTAAAATTATTGTCATAGGTGATTTTAATGAAAATCCTGACGACCAAGCAGTTAAAATACTAACAAAAGACTCCCCCGGTTCCTGTTCTTTAATTGGGATACACCCCACTCCCCTTTTCGGCAATGCTCAAGGAACAATTAAAAGTGGCACAAAATGGAGCATTTTTGATCAGCTATATATATCAAAAAATGTGAATATTATAGGTTCTCAACTTTTTGTAAAAGAGAAAAGCTTTCATATCTTTGATGAAGGTTTCCTTCTTGAAAGAGATGAAAAAAACCTGGGTTATAAACCAGACAGAAGCTACATTGGATTCAAGTATCACGGGGGGTACAGCGACCACCTCCCCGTATTTTTTGATGTATCAGTAAGCCATTCAAGATAGCCATGAAAAAAAGAAATGTTTTCTGGAGTTTTCTGATTCTTATGATTGTGGTGATTTTGGGATTGTACTTTACCCGGAATCAGTGGGCAGGTTATCTGCTTAAAAAAGAGATTTCTCACCAATCTGACGGGAACATAAATCTTTCATTTAGTGCTATTCACCTCGATATTTTCAAGAAACGACTAACTGTTTTAAACCCATCGTTAAGTTACAAAAACACGTATATCGATAGTACTCATACTCTTAAACTGGAAGGTTCCAGGTTTAAGGAACTGAGCATTTATGATCTTTTTCTGTGGGATTTTGCTATCCGTAATAGATTCATCTGCAAGGAATTCTTAATCGTACAGCCATCCTTTCAACTGGCATCAGGAGATTCGGTAAAAAATAATGTAAATTTCAATCCTGCAACCTGGCTTAAAATTATTCAGGACCACCGGCTGGCTGTAATTCCTGTAAAATTTCAGGTAAAACACATTCATGTCAAGTTGGGAAAAATTGAATTAGGAAAAATTAAAAAGTCCGGTGAGTACGGCGGTGCTGATTACAACATTTCTATCGATGATTTGGGAAATATGGATAACAGCGAGCCTTCGGGGGATGTTTTCTACAAAAATCTAAAAATCAATATCAGCAATCTTTACAGGATTTCAAAACAAAGAAACTTTTCCCTTAAGGTAGATTCTGTTTCCTATTTATCTTCTTTACAAGAGTTTATAATAACAGGACTTCATTATAATTCTACCCCAAAAGGTAAAGATCAAAATTTTAGCCTTAATGTGAAACGGGCGAAAATTAACGGACTTTTGCCTGATACCGCCAACAAAACGTTTAGAATAACTGCTGCCCGATGGAGCGGTGGTTCCATTACTTTTCCGGCAGAAAAATTGTCACAGTTTTTCAGTCATAAACAACCCAATAAAAGCTTTCAAGGACTATTAAAAATATTTCCTTTTCTGAAATTCGACACCTTGAGTGTGGATCATGTCCATATTCTCCGCATTACGGCTGATAGCGACACTGTTTTATCGATTATAAGGTTTAATATTAACATTTTAAGCGCACGTTTATCCGGGAAAGCCTTCAGTAACCCCTTGCGGTTCGTGACCTTTGGTTCTCTAAATACTAACATGGATGGATTTTATTATCTAAATCCGCAAAAAGGTTATAAAATCAATTCGAAAAATGTTAGCTATAAATCAGGAAAGCAGCTTATTTCAGCCAGTAATTTGACTTTTGAAAAATTTTGTCCCTCAGATGAGAAACCCATTTGGAGGATTTCATCAGATCAGACGGAGGTGCAGAACTTTTCCGGAGTGCTGTTCCGGGAAAAGAAACCACAGCTGCTTTCTGTTAAACTACTGAGCCCCAACATTCAAATCTGGGAAAACGGCCTTTGCAATCTATCCCCTGACAATGATTTTACTGATGTTTCTAAGAAAATGAACTACCCCCGCCGCAGAGCAGCGGGGTATCAAAAGGAGATTATTAATCGCCCCAAGGGGCGGGGAATTAATCCCTTGTCCGCCTCAGGCGGATTAAATTTTAACTTATTAGATCTTCAGAAAGGAACGCTCCGATACTATAGAAGAAAACGAGAAATCTTTAACCTTTCTAACTTTAATTTATTTGCCAAAAACCTGAAACACACGTTGATCAACGGGAAAAATTCCATTTCATATGATACGCTTTATTTTAAGGCAGAGCAAAGCAACTTAGCAAATCCGGGAAGTTCTTTAAAGATGAATACGGGAACCATAAAGTGGATCGGTAAAGATCTTTTGGTGGATAATTTGTTGCTAAAGCAGACTACGAAAGGAAACCTAAGAAGTATTTCCATTCCTTCAACTACTTTTTCCAATTTACAGTTAAGCCCCTTGATTTTTGAAAGAAAGCTTTCCGGGAGCGAAGCCGATTTTTACAATCCTAATGTCAGAATTCAACAACAGGACTCCCTGAACGATACTGGTACCATTCCTTTTAATAAAAAACAGCTCGCCCTGTTTCCAATTAAGATTTCATTTTCAAAAGTATTTGTAAAAAAGGGGCATCTCAACCTAACCATGATCCATACTTCTGACAGCCTAAACCTGAATACCGGGATTAATTTGGAGATGAAGTCTTTCAAGATGGGATACGATAGTGAACATCTTATTTCCACTCCTTCTAACTGGACTGTGAAGCTTGACAGAACATCTTTCAAACACCATCATATAACTGGGGAAATGGATAGTGCGTCCATGAGCAGCCAGAGAAAAACCATGAGTATCGAAGACATGTCGTTATCCGGAAGAGATTCTTTGTCCAACTTCCTGTTTAATATTAAAATTCCCTTCACCCGGTTGAGCACGGTTGATTATCCAAAACTTTTCAGGAGCGACAGCCTTGTTTTTGGAAAAGTAGCGCTTCAGGACGCCGCACTGAATTTTACGATTCTCTCAAGATTTCATCAAACTAAGTTACTTGCTTCCAATCTGAAAGAGACAACAATTTTGTTTGACAGTCTGGAATTAAATCATTCCGGTTTTACAGTAGTAAGAAAACTCAGAACATCTAATTTAAAGATTACCGGGAAGCAACTGAATATTTTATACAAGCCGTTGTTTAGATCTTCTTCCCATGACTCTATTCCTGATAAAGATTTTCTTAAAAAGTGGGATATTTCTTTGCAGAGCCTAAGTCTTACTGACACGTTGAACAGCATAAGGGTCATCGCGGATGGCATTCATCTTCAATCAAAGTACAGCCAATTGTTCATCAACTCTATTGTTGGAGGCAACATGCCTGAAGATGGGAAATTGGAAGAAACGGGGAAAGATTATGCTTATTTCAAATTACAACACATGAAATTCTCCGGATTGAAGTTAAAAGGAAAGAAATTGGGAATCTCTTACTGGACAACGCCTGAAGTGTGGGTAAACGTTTTACAGGCAAATTCTGGGAAAAAGAAATCGAATGGTAAGGGACTGATTTTTTCAATACTAAATAAAAATGCAGGATTCATCAACCGCGTCCATATTGATTCAACACAATTTAAAAAGTTAAATTTCAGCTTTTCGTACGACAACAGGAAAAAGCTGATAAACATTCTGGACGTGGGCCTTGTCATAAACGATATACAAATTGACTCGACCTTAGGCAGTGATCATCCAAACTATCTCTTTAAAGATATGCGTATGGATTCGCACGGGAAGAGCATTCTTAGCGGCGATAGTATGTATACTTTCAGGACCAGGGACGTTCGTATCAATTTACCGCTCAGAAGGATAAGCTTCGACTCCATAACGGTAACTCCCAGATTCAAGAAAGAAGCCTTTTTTGAAAAGGAAAAGACACAGGCAGATCGTATCACGGTTTATGGGAAAAGCATTGACTTCAATAATTTTGATTTCACTACCTTGCTGAATCAAAAGGTTTTTCATGCCGGGAATATCAGCCTGAATAGCTTTAATGTTCTCTTTGAAAGGGACAAACATTATCCGCTCAGCGATGCTGTAAGGCCCATGCCTCTTGAAATGCTTCGCGGGATTCCTTATAAATTCAAAGCTGATTCAGTGATCATAAACCACGGGTTTATTTCCTATTACGAATACGAGAAAAAAGCCAGTAATCCGGGTATTTTCTTCATCAATAATTTTAATGTCTATTTTCTGAATGTCACTGACGATTTCTCCACGCTGGATTCTGCAGCGGTTTTAAAAATACACGGCAGCGGCCAGATGATGCAAACTTCCAATCTGAGTTTCGTGTTGCTTATGCCCTATTTCTCACCGGACAACCAGTTTTGGTTTTCGGCACAAACAAGCCGCACGGACCTGAGCCAATTCAATTCGCTGGCGCAAAACGTTATGGGAATTAGTGTTGCTTCCGGAATTGGAGATGCTGATGTTCAATATGTTACAGGAAATGACAAATTTGCCAAAGGAAATGTGTTATTCCAATACAAAAATCTGAAACTCCGGCTATACAACAGAAGAAAAGCCAAGACAAACAAAGGATTGGGTAGCCCGTTTGTGAATTTCATGCTTAACAACTTAATGGTAAGGACCAATAATCCGAAATTCTTAAAACCTCCCCGTAAGGGAATTGTCTATTTCAAAAGAGATTCACACAAATCTTTTATAAATTACCTGTGGAAGAGCAGTTTTAGTGGAGTTACATCCACTTTAGGGTTTAATAACCGGCAGCAGCGTCAGGAGAAAAAGGTGGAAAAACAGGAAACAAAATCCGAGAAATAACGTTTCTGCATCCGCTTTCCCAGGAAATTTTCTAAATTAGTGGTTACAAAACCATATAAGATGCCCGAAAAACAAATCATAAAAATTCTCCCGGATATTCACAGGAATAGAAAGGTACGGTAAAGGGACATAGTTTACACTTTTTAGGGAGTAATTTGCATTAAAAAAACAAATTACTATGCCTTGGAAAGAAATAACAACTATGGAACAAAAAGTTGGGTTTTTTAAGTTGAAATCACCTGTTTTCGTCAATGCAACACCCTAAAAATTTTTCATAACAATGTCGTATA
>CAZPPK010000046.1:0-19188 GCA_964588415.1 uncultured Lentimicrobiaceae bacterium | reverse complement strand
ATAAAATTAAATACATTCCGGGAACTTATTATGCAGTAGGTCAGGATGGGAAACATTTCAATATGGCACTCAACGATGAGCCTGCTGACATGACTGTTCCTCCAAATGTTCTAAATGCGCTTTATAAGAATTCAGATCATTTGCCTGTTACCATGAAATTACTTGTTGACGAACCGCTTGGGATTAATTCAATGACCGATGTCAATTTTGATAACTTTCATTTTGTTAATCCCGTGGGGAACAATTTTGACTTCACAGTGAATTCTGTGAAAACGACACCTTTGACCGTCGAAATTTATTCCATTCTTGGGCAAAGAAGGATGATGAAAAATTTCCTTCCCGAAAGGGGTTTGTCCAATTTTTCGATAGATATCAGCAATCTGCCAACAGGTATGTACATCGTCAGATTTACGGATGAAAATCGCCATTTGAGTTTTACACGAAAACTGTTGAAAAGATAAATCTAATCGTAATAAAAGAGCCGGGGTTTTTCAAACCCCGGCTCTTTTATTTAATCTCCGAAAGCAAACTATTAATCTTCTTCCTCTTCCTGAGATTCTTCGTATTCTTTCAACAGTTTTTCCTGAACATCGGCAGGAACTTGCTGATATTGACCGAATTTCATACTGAAAACACCACGCCCCGAAGTAATTGAGCTAAGCGATGTAGCATATCTGGAAAGCTCCGCTCCAGGAATTTTTGCACGGATAACCTGGTTTTTACCGGCACTTTCCATACCCATGATCATTCCCCTGCGCCCCTGGAGGTCAGTCATAACAGAACCCATGGCCTCTTCAGGCACCATAATTTCAACATTGTAAATTGGTTCCATAATTTTCGGGCCTGCTTCTTTAAATGCATGGCTGAATGCAAAACGTCCTGCCAGTTTAAATGAAATTTCGTTGGAATCAACCGGATGCATTTTTCCGTCATAAACGTAAACAACAATATCGCGAGCATAAGAACCGGTTAACGGGCCCTCATTCATTCTTTCCATAACCCCTTTCAAAATTGCCGGCATGAAACGTGCATCAATCGCACCACCGACAACACAATTATGAAAGATCAGCTTTCCACCCCAGGGCAGGTCATGAACATCTGTTCCCCTGACAGGGAAATCAGTGGGTTTTTTGTAATCTTCCACATAAGGCTGAATCCTCAAATACACTTCACCAAACTGTCCAGAACCACCTGACTGTTTTTTATGCCGATAACTCGCATTTGCAATTTTTGTAATTGTTTCACGGTAAGGCACTTTCGGGACACTGAGTTCTACTTCCAGATTATTGGCTTTATTCAAATACCATTTAACAGTATTTACATGAAATTCACCCTGACTTAGAATCAGTTGCTGTTTCAACTCACGTGAATAAGTAACCCCAAGACTCGGGTCAGTTCTGTGAAGTTCGTTGAGAATAGCACCCATTTTTTCATCATCAGTAGAGTTAACAGGTTTGATGGCCACAGTGTACAAAGGTTCCGGTATAGTGAACGGCTGGAATCCGCCATCTGCCTTTTTTGGATCCATCAGCGTATCTCCTGTCAGAACATCTTTCAATTTGATCGTCGTTGCGATATCCCCGGCTACTACTTCTTCAACCTTTTCACGGCCTTTACCGTTCAAAACAAACAGTTGGGTAATCCTTTGTTTGTCCCTGGTTCTGACATCGATCATATCCATTCCTTCTTTAATTTTACCCCCGTAAACTTTAAAGAAGGAAACCTCTCCCAAATGCTGTTCGATAGAAGTTTTGAAAACAAACAGAGAAGCCGAATCACTTGAGCTGCATTTAAATTCCAATTCGTCAACCGTTTTGCGCGCTGGCATATCTGTAGGTGCAGGACATGATTTGCAGATAAAATCCAAAAGCCTCGTAACACCAACACCGTGTTTTGCTGTGGCAACCATTACCGGGAAAATTGTGCGTGTGATCAGTCCTAACCGCAAGCCTTCGCGCATTTCTTCGATCGTGAGAGTGTCATTCTCGAAATATTTTTCCATGAGTTTTTCAGCACCTTCAGCAGCATTTTCAATAAGTTTTAAGTGCAACTCAGTAGCACGGTCTTTCTCGGAATCTGGAATATCAGAGACTTCAGGTTCTCCACCGCCATCTTTATATTTCAATTGTTTCATCAATACCAAATCGATGATGGTACTGAAATTTTCGCCTGGATCTACGGGATACTGAACAATGGTAACTTTTTCACCAAAATAATCAGTCAAAGAATTTACAGCATCTGTAAAATTAGCCATCTGATGATCAAGCTGGTTCACAACAAAAACTACCGGGCTATTGGCAGCAACGGTTTGTCTCCATGCTGTTTCAGATGTTGCCTCCACACCTGCCTGTCCATTAATGAGCAGCAACGCAGTATCAGCCACATTAAGTGCAGCAAGGGTTTCGCCAACATAATCGGCAAATCCGGGAGTATCTAACAAATTGATCTTCTTGCCATCATAAACTGTATGCAATAAAGAAGAATGAACCGAATGCTCTCTTTCCTGTTCAATAGGCCGATAATCGGAAACCGTGTTTTTGTCTTCCACACTTCCTTTGCGGGTTATCATTTTACCTTCCAGCAACATAGACTCCGCCAAGGTTGTTTTTCCAGATTTAGCTCCGCCGATAAGTGCCACATTCCTGATTTCACTAGCTTGATATACCTTCATATGCTATAAATTTTTATACATTAAAAAATCCTATAACAAAGATTGCTGTTTTGTGTATAAGATTGATTTTTAATAGTTTGTAATTGATTTGTGATAAATAATTTCGCCCATAAAATGAACGATCGCAAATGTAGCAAAAAACCATTAGTTTTAAAATCCTGAAAGTTATTTAGAAAGATTAAAAAACAATACCGTATCTTGCCCTGATCTGTTTCGGTTTAACACCTTTCTAAAGTGTTAAATATGATCAAAAAACACAATTTTCAACTTTACTGGTATTTTTTGGGATAAAACTTCATTTTAAATGATTAATTATTTAGACAAATTCTATATAAAAGATAAAAAAGAACTTTCAAATGTCTCTAAAAGCCAGTAAATTCAAACAATCTGGTCTAAAATAAAAAAATAATATCTGTAATTTGCTTATTATTATTAATTAACGTATCTTTATGCTCTTTTCCTTAGAGCAGTAGAATGCTTAGGAATAATAACTAAAGACTGGAAAGAGTAGCGTGTTTTGAGATCATTGTTTCCGATAAAAAGTTGCTAAGTTTTTGTTATTTTTTGATTGATTTAAAAGTGCCTTTTGAGACTGGTATTTGAGAGAGATATTTTGGATAAAAAGTTGTTTTTTCATTAGCTGAGCTTTATAAACGAAATTGTAAACAGGATGAAGAAAATTTACATTTTAACAACTATATACTTTTCTTTCGCGATATTTCTTGGACTTCCATTAGTTCAGGCTCAAAATGAATACCCTGCCCAGAAAAAAAACTTTCAATCACAATACGCAAATTTCACTTCTATCCCTCTTCCAGTGCATTTTATGGAGCGGCTGAATACTCAGTTACTTTCCACTTCAAAACATTCTTTGAAATCAACAGAAATTGAAAATATAAAAATCGATACAGCTGTCGTCTATTCGGTTTTGAATAATCCCCAGAGATCTATTTATACTTACACTAACACTGGCAACAGAAGTGCTACCCAAACACAGAATCAGAAAAATGGAGTATGGGTTATGTCTACTATGGACTCTGCAACGTACGACTCGGTAGGAGACTTGTTAATGGATACATGGAGAAACTGGGTTAGTGGCGCCTGGGTAAACACTACAAGAAAAATATTTACTTACAGCTCCAACAGAAACCTGCTTGCAACTGCAGGACAAATGTGGCAAAACGGAAATTGGATCAATACGGACAGTAATGTATATAGCTATGATTCTCAATGGAATAAAGTGGCATATTATGAGAATGAGTGGAATAGCAACAGTTGGGATGTAAAAGCTTATGAAGTATATGCTTATGATTCTACTGGACGTCTTTCAACAACATACAGATATATCTGGAATGATACCACTTGGGATAACCAGCAGAAATATTCGTTTACATACGATACCAGTGGAAATGTGATCACGAGCACTATAGAAAATGGCAATCGCCAGCAATGGACTAATTTCTATCAGGAAACTCATTCCTATGATTTGGCTAATAACATGTTATCATACATTGGAAAATTCTGGAGTGATACAGCATGGGCCAACTCGGAAAAATACACTTATACCTACAATTCTTCGGGATATATAACATCCGGTTTGGGAGAAGTATGGGTGAATGGAGCTTGGGTAAACAGTGAAAAAGGCCAGTACTATCATAACCAGTACGGAGGTATTGAATCGGCTTTGACCCAAAAATGGAAAGGTACTTCCTGGGCAGACACAACTCTTTCTCAATATGTTTTCGACCAGGGGGGCAATGCTACTTTAGGAGATTATTATTCATGGAACGGACAAGCATGGGACCAGAATCAGGATGGAGTGATTCAAGTTTCTTATAATTACAATCTGGATCAGGCTTACTTTACAGGATATCATGTTGATGCCTACTATCCAAAATCCGTAACAGCGGGAATTCATGATATGCTGAGTGATGTTTCTGGACTAAGTTGTGGGCCGAATCCAGCCCCGGGAATGACTTCTATGATTTTTAATCTTAAAAATAGCGCAACAATCCAGATATATCTTTACAACCTTGATGGAGAGAGAATTCAGACCATTTATTCGGGAGAACTGAATCAAGGGGAACACAGATTTAAAGTAAATATGCAAGGATTATCCAATGGCATTTATTTTGCCGTGATTGCATCAGGAAATCAAACTAAATCTATCAAAATAATTAATATACATTAGCACATTAACAACTTGACTATGTGTGTTTAACAGAGAAATAAAGCTAAAAATACAAAAACATAATATCATGAAAAAGCTTCTTTACTTTCTAAGATCATCGTTGTTGTTAGGGATTTTTCTTCTTGCAACGAGTTCGGTCGTAATAGGCCAAACGCCATCCATAAAAGTAATTCAGCCAAATGGTGGAGAACAGTGGGTTGTCGGAACGGCCCATTTAATTTCGTGGACAGATAATCTTACGAAACCAGTAATGATTATTTTGACCACACAGGGCGGTACTGATGATACCCTTACGCATTCTGTTTCAGGCACTATCTGGGCGTGGAATATTCCTGCCAGTCAGGATACGTCAAGCAAATGCATGATTAAGATTGTCAGCACTACAAATACAAGTATCAGTGCTACAAGTGATGCTTTCTTTTCACTTAAAGCTACTCAACCTGCTGATTCTAATGCCATCATCCAACCAAATGGTGGAGAAAAATGGGCAGTGGGGACAAGTCATCTGATTTCTTGGACAAACTATGTCTCAAAAACAGCCATTAGACTTAGTATTGATGGCGGTGCGCACTATACAACACTTCCCGGTGCCGACTCTATATCAGGCTCTACTTTTACATGGGATATTCCTACTTCACAGACGCTGTCCGATTCTTGCCTCATAAAAGTTGAAAGCATTCATGATACCAGTGTAAACGCTGTAAGCGATTCTCTGTTTTCGATAGTGGCGACCTCGGCAAGTGGAGCCATTACATTGTTACAGCCTACTGATGCTGGAATTCATTGGAAAGTGGGGACTGAGCATTTAGTCTCCTGGTCCGATAATTTCCAGGATTCGGTAAAGGTGGTATTGATGCATAAAGACAGTGTTTACAGTGTGCTTTCTACAAATGCATACGGCAGCGGATATGCATGGACTATTGCAGATTCCATTCCAGGTGATACCAACTACAGAATAACTGTTTCTAATACTCTAGATTCTGCTATTGCGGACACAAGTGCTCATTATTTTGCAATTGACTCCATCTCTTCCAGCGACACAACAGCTCCGGCAAAAACTGTCACATTGGTACAACCCAATGGCGGAGAGAACTGGGCCGTAAAAACATCACACCTGATTTCATGGTACGACAATTTCTCCAGCCCGGTCAAAATCGAATTAATGCACGGAGGTGCTTTCCATAGTGTTGTAGTATCCAGTGTAAGCGGTAACGGTTTCGCGTGGACAATTCCAGATACTATTACTGCTGATACATCCTATAAGATCAAGGTTTTAAACACATCTGACACAACAATTATTGATACAAGCAATGCTTCCTTCTCGATTTTGGCCACGCCATTAGGAGGGACCATTAAAGTTATTCAGCCAAATGGAGGAGAAAAGTGGGCACTAAAAACCATTCATTTGATCTCTTGGACAGATAATTTTACGGATCCGGTCATGGTGAAACTTTATCATGCAGATACACTTTATGCTGTTTTGGATTCCAGTGCAACTGATAACCGTTATACCTGGACTATTTCTGATTCTATACCTATTGATACATCCTACAAGATTAAAGTATTTAACACTGCCGATACATCCATTAATGATTCAAGTGATGCATCTTTCAAAATCATTGCGCATCCTTTAGGTCAAACTACAACCCTTGTTCAGCCGAATGGTGGAGAGCAGTGGGCCGTGAATGAACAGCATCTGATTTCATGGACAGATAACTTTACAGATCCAATTAAAGTGGAGCTAATCCATGCCGATACACTTTATAGTGTGCTGGATTCAAGTAATACTGATAATCGATATGTCTGGTCCATACCTGATTCTTTGCCAATTGATTCAAGTTATAAGGTAAAAATAATCAGCACAGTGGATCCATCAATTGCAGATAGTAGCGATACCACTTTTGCTATTCTGGCTCATCCTCTTGGGCAAAGCATTACACTTGTACAGCCCAATGGCGGTGAAGAATGGGCAGTTGGCGAAGCTCACCTGATATCGTGGCTAGAAAACTTTACAGATCCAGTCAAGGTTGAACTTTATCATTCCGACACACTATACAGTGTTCTGGATTCCAGCAATACCGATAATCGTTTTACATGGACCGTTCCAGATTCTATACCTATTGATTCTAGTTATCGCGTTAAAGTGATCAATACGGCAGATACATCCATTTGGGATAGAAGCGATACTACTTTCGCCGTTTTGGCACACCCATTGAATCAACACATAACACTGGTGCAACCCAATGGCGGAGATCAGTGGGCATATGGCCAGTCTCATCTGATCTCATGGTACGAAAACTTTACAACTCCAGTCAAGGTTGAACTTTATCATTCCGACACACTATACAGTGTTCTGGATTCCAGCAATACCGATAATCGTTTTACATGGACCGTTCCAGATTCTATACCTATTGATTCTAGTTATCGCGTTAAAGTGATCAATACGGCAGATACATCCATTTGGGATAGAAGCGATACTACTTTCGCCGTTCTTAAATACCCATTGAATCAACACATAACACTGGTACAACCCAATGGCGGTGAAAAATGGGCATCACATACTGAACATCTGATTTCATGGTATAGCAATTTTACATATCCTGTAAGAGTGGAACTCTATAATGCCGACACACTATACAGTGTTCTGGATTCCAGTGTTACCAACAATCGGTACACATGGACCGTTCCGGATTCCTTACCGATAGATACAAGTTATAGAATCAAAGTGATCGATACAGTGGATACTTCAGTTTGGGATAGAAGTGATACTACTTTCTCAGTGGTTGCTTTCGTTCCTGGAGGAGAAATCAAGGTTATCCAGCCAAACTTAGTGGGTATCAAATGGGCACGTGGCACGGAACACCTTGTTTCCTGGACTGATAATCTCTCCGAAGCTGTGAATGTAGATCTTATTAATACTACCGATACAGCAGTGCGGGTTATTGCTCACAATGTTACAGGAAGCACTTATTCATGGTTGATTCCAGATACTTTGGCTTTAAAAGATAATTACAAGGTTAGGATTTCAAGCACGTTGCAGCCTGTTAGCGATGAAAGTGACACAACCTTCTCGGTTGTTGCCTATATTCCGGGAGGTACTGTTAATGTTATCCAGCCTAACAGAGGAGAGAAGTGGACATTAGGTACTGCTCACCTTATATCCTGGACTGATAACCTGACTGAATCGGTGAATATATACTTAATCGATACAACCGGTACAGTTGTGCCAGACACGTCTCTGATTGCTTCTAGTGTTGACGGAAGTACATACGCATGGACTATCTCTGATACATTACCAGTTGGAAGTGGGTATAAAGTCAAAGTAGCAAGTAGCTTACAGAACACGATAAGTGATGTAAGTGACTCAACTTTCTCGCTAACAAAATACGCTTCGAATGAAACAATTACTGTTCAACAACCGAATGGTGGAGAATACTGGACTCCGGGAAGCGCAAATTTGATTTCCTGGTCTTCTAATTTCGTCGATACGGCCAAGATAGAACTTTATCGTGCGAATGTTTTGTATGCAGTTTTGGATTCCATGGTTACGGAAAACCGTTACACATGGACCATTTCAGATACTATACCTTATGATTCAACTTATAAAATCAAGGTACTGAATATGGCTGATACCACTGTATTTGATGAAAGTGATACAACTTTCTCAATCACAAATACTCCTCCAGGAGGACAAATTACTGTGCAACAACCTAATGGTGGAGAAACCTATACCCAGGGTAGTGGTGTATTAATCTCCTGGAGTGGGAACCTGACACAGCTCAATGGTGATAAGTACAACATCCTTCTTGAGCATTATGATGGTACCGGTGTTTTAGATATTGTAGATACTATTGTTAAAAATGTGGTTCCAAGTGCCTATACATGGAATATCCCCACAAACCAGACAGCAGATACAGCTTATAGAATTAAAATTACCGGTCATATTTTGACTGGTGTGGCAGATTCCAGCGATAGAAACTTTACAATTGCGGCCCCGACCAAGATTTCAGCATATCCTAACCCGACAACTAATTTTGTTACGGTGAAAGTAAATAACAACTACAATCAGAATTATGTTGTTTCATTATACAACCGTTACGGAGTGAAGGTGTTGACAACTAACTTGAATACAAGTATTTCTAAAGAAGTACGACTGTCAACAATTGGGATGCCCAATGGCGTTTACTTTGTTACTCTAACCAGTGGACGGGAAAGGATTGCCAAGATTATTATTATTCAACATTAAGCCCTTAGGCAAACGTCTTTAATAAAAATCCCCGAGAGTTCTCTCGGGGATTTTTATTATTGGATAAATTGGAATTATAACAATCTGCTTAATTTATTTGATCTCTTATCTCTTCCCATTTTTCTTCTCCAAATTTTGCTCCCATTACTTCTATCACGGTGCCAGCCAGTAATGACCCGATAAAACCGGCTTTTTCAAATCCGAGATTATTCATCCAGCCATAAAGAAAACCGGATGCATACAAGTCCCCCGCTCCAGTTGTATCAATGGGATTGGCTTTAACCGGCTTAATAACAACGATTGTATCGTCCTGTTTCACAAATGAGCCCTTGCTACCTACTTTCACTACAGCAATATTTGTCAATTTGGAAAGATCATCCAGTGCTTTATCAGGTTCAGTTCCTGAAAAGGCTCTGGCTTCTTCTTCGTTTGCAAAAACAATATCAACATAGCGTTCCACCATATTGCGTAAAAATTCAAGATTATCTTCAACCACATTATAGCTGGCTAAATCCAATGATATTTGTAATCCGTTTTCTTTGGCAAGTTTCAAAATGGTTTCCAACAGCTCGTGATTTTGCACAAGATATCCTTCAACATGTAAAAGATCGTAATCCTTAAAATGTTCAGGTTTCAGCTGTCCGGCTGACAAATCCAGCGCAGCTCCTAAGAAAGTACCGAAAGTGCGTTCACCATCTTTAGAAATCATTCCATTTGCAATACCGGATGGAGAATCTGTATGAAAAAGAACCGGTTTGATATGGCTGTTCATCAAGTCTTTCTCAAAAAACGTTCCGGTTTCGTCTTTTCCAACGGAGCCTATAAAAGCCGTTTCCATACCCAACTTTGCCAAGCCATGAATGGTATTGGCAGCCGATCCGCCCGAAGCCATCTGTTTGGACAGGTTTCTACTTTTCTCCTGAATTTGTGCTGAACGCTCCGCATCTACCAGTTGCATGCTTCCTTTTGGAAGATTCAGTTCAGACAAAAGATCATCACTTTCCAATTGTGTCAACACATCTACAAGCGCATTTCCAATTCCTATAATTTTCATCTATGGTTATTTTAATAATTTTTGCAAATGTCTTAAAATTTATTGGATTATCACTTCGGCAACAGTCGCTTCTAATTTCTCGTAAAGACATACAAAATAGATCCCCACCTTTAATTTTGACAGATCAAATTTGATTTTGTTATTACCGTTGATCGCTTGGTATTTTTCTTCGAAAACCGTTTTTCCTGAAAAACTATATACCTTTATAATAAAAGACGCTTCCCTACCAGAACAGTTCATAAAGAATTGACCATGATTTGGATTGGGAAATACAGAAGTCAATTTTATATGGTTTTCTGACAATCCGGTTAATTTACTAAACCGCAAAAGTGCAACGCCAACACTAATACAGTTGTCAATGAGCCCTTCAACTTTAATCGTATCTGCTCCTAAAAAAGCTCTATTATAATTAACTTCAATTTCCCGGGTTGTATCCCCTGTAGTCCAATAATAATGTGTAAAACCAGTGCCCGCATCATAACTCACAAAACCACCACTTTTCAAAGTTGTATCAGATGGAAAGAGTTTAATGGCTGGAACCGGTACTGAAATCACAGTCGAGTTTACGCCTTTTGAAGTACATCCCTGTTTAGAAGTATAAAAATAGGTAATCTCATGAGATCCAGTTCCTGCTTTTGAAGGAGAGAAAACATTGCCTTCCATTCCATCACCTGAAAAGATTCCTCCCGAAGGACTCCCTTTTAGCGTCACGGGAAATTCATTCATGCAATAAAACCCCAACAATCCAGAGAAACTGACATTTGGTAATGGTATGGGAAAGAGTTCTATACTATCAACAGATGAGCAACCATCTCTATTAAACCCGACCAAATTAATTTTCATGTTGCGGTTTAACGTAACAGGCAATGCTAATCCCGATGTATCCTGCGGAAGCCATTGATACGTATCTGCTCCAGAAGCTGTTAAGGTTACCATAGTCCCCTGACAAACGCGGTTTGTATCGTACAAAATCTTTGTCTTTGGAACTGCTAATGGATATATTTCAACACTGTCAGTTGAAGAGCAGCCTTCGCTATTTGTACCTGTTAAATTTACTTTCACAGTGTCATTTATTGTAACTGATAATGCTGGCGCTGTCTCATTTTGTGGGGTCCATTCGTAAGCATTTGCACCCGATGCAGTTAAGGTTATCAACGTCCCTCGACACACATAGTTGGTATCATATAAAATCTTTGTTTTTGGAAGATTTATCGGAAATAATTCAACACTGTCGGTCGTTGTACAGCCTTCCACATTCGTACCTATTAAACTAACTTTCACCGTATCGTTCACTACAACGGGCAACGTTTTTCCTGCTGAGTCCTGCGGAATCCATTGATAAGTGTCTGCTCCCGAAGACGTCAAGGTTACCAACGTCCCCTGGCAGACACGATTTGTATCGTATAAAATTTTGGTGTTAGGCAATGGTTTTACATCCACTGTTACCGAGTCTTTGGAAATACAACCCGTTCGGTTCCACGTTTCTACAAAATACACAGTAGTTTGAAGAGGTTTTGTTTTAATATTATTCGATGTTGAGATGGAATCCGTTTTATCAAACCATTGAACCCATTTTCCGCCAGCAACTTTGATGTAAGCGCTATCGCCCAGACAAATAGAAGTATCCTGGCTTATGTGAACAGTTGGGGGAATATCAAAAAGTACGTAAATACTATCTTGTGGAGAGCATCCATATTTATTACAGGCCTTAATATAAATCATTTCTGATTGTGCCGGAGCCAAGGTTAAACTTCCTGAATCTGTTGTAACTTCATGACCAGTCCATGACCAAAACAATTGAATTGTATTAGACGATGCTTTGAGCGTTACCTCGTTCCCATTGCAGGAAAGCACTGTATCTAAAAAAACAGAAACCTTTGGAACAGAATCTTTAGGAGGCAGTGTCACATGAACTGTATCTTTACCTATACACCCGGCTTGATTGGTTATCTTAACAGAGATATTATATAATGTATCCCATTTTGTATCTAGCGTAAGCGACGCTGTTGTGTCACCTGTATTCCATAAATAAGAATAACCTGGCTGCAAAGGTGCTGAGAAAGTCAAAGTGTCCTGAGAAAACAAAACGGTATCCTTTCCTAAATTTACAGTTGGGGACGGCAACACATAAACCCAAACAGAATCCGTTTCTATTTGTCCTTGCAGATTTTTCACGGCAAGAAAATATTGTGTGGAAATTTTCGGGCTCACCTTTACGGAATCGGCCTGGCTAATTAAGGAATCTCCCGAAAACCATTGGTAACTTGTCACATTCGCCGGGCCTTTAAAAGATATCCAGCTTCCAGTGCATATTGTAGTATCATTCCCTAAATCGGGGAATCCACAAAAACTTTTATCATAATGATATTTCCAACCCGATTGGTCAAGGCTGCAAAGTTCTTTTCGTAAACGAATCTGTTCGTCGCCTTCAGGCATTTTCAAAACATAATCCATTGCTACCAACGCATCCCATTGAGAGCTGGTTTTTATGGCCAGATTCGCAAAAGAATCTGCCAGAAATACCGGAGTCTTATACAGATGTCCGTTCCATGAAAAGTTAATTAATGCTGTATCACTGTCTATGCCACTATAGCTAGATTGTTTTGCCCCATATATCTGAATCTCTTGTACGGTTTCATTTCCGGTAACATTTAAAGTCATTGCATAATTCAAAAGATCAGTGGGAACAGCTCCTGAAAAAGTAATAACCAACCGGTTGTCCTCTAATGTGTCATGTATTTGAGCGGTTTGTTTCACCGCAAAGTAATCCAACAAATCATCATCAGTAGTTATCAGAATATCATCCAATCCGGGAGCACCATAGGTTTGATAAATTGACTTCATCTCTGCTAAAAAACTTCCAGGTATCTGATGCATCCCGGATAAAAACCAACGGTGTTCTCCCCGCAGGCTGGCCCGATATAAAGTGTCCGCCATCGTTTTAAATCCATCGTAAATAAAATCCCGGCAAAGAGTCACCGGCTTTAACCAGTTTATCGTATCGCTTTCAACATTAAATCCGCTTTTTCCATAGCCAATCCAGGTATTATCTTGTCCCTGATTGATTGCAGAATGATACCCATTGAGACGAAGATAATTAACGTAGGTTACCACATTATTGGGAATCACAAAACTCTTTATTGTCATTGAATCGGAAATCATTCGCCGAGTGTAACTTCTGGTTCTTTGAAAAGCGTAATTAATGATTTCCGGAGAACTGACATCCGGATTATCAAAAAGGCCGTGGTTGCAAATGCCCCAATGACTTTGATACAAGGTCTTTAATTCAGGCCAGGTTAATTTTGAATTGTCATGATAGGGATCGTCAGGGTTTAAAATATCTGTTCCAGTGGACGTGAAAATATAAATCGCAGAAGACATTTTAAAAGTTACATGATTGCCGCAACCATCTGTATAATACAAGCCTTGAGAGTCATTCGTCCCATGAAAAATCGGATAAATGATGTTATAAATATCGCTTATTGCATCATCTTCCTGGAAACTCATGGCAAAAGCCTTGTTGTATTTTAAGGGAGCTTTTTCAACACTATATTGAGTTGGAACATTCTTAAATGTTACAACAATAGAATCTACACCCGGTGACTGAGTCTGTTGAGCCATCAGCGAAAAAGAAACCCCTTCGAATAATAAGAGGGAAAAAATCAAGAAGAGTCTAGCCAAATTCTTGGTAAAAATCTTAAACATAAATAATTATCTTTCATATTTAATCCATTATTTTTGGGAGGTTGAGATTGTATTTTCTGTGTTTTATCCTGGATTGATGATTTGCATAAGCATTCTTGTTTTTGTAGTATTGGGTTCCTCTCATTCCAAAACGGAATGATAATGAAATTTCATTAGAAGCCCCTGAATATTTATTGATTCCGCTCAGTCCCATCTCATACGAGTAATTTACCGAAATTCCTCCCACAAGATAACCGCCAGCACTGACCGACACAACACCGCCGCTTCGATATAATCCTCCTGCCCAAAACCGTTGCACGAGGAAAAAGGTTGCCGAAATATCTAAATTCCCTGGCTCGTTTGCTGTCTTTTGATATACTCCCATGGCTTGAAATTGCCAGGTATCACTTAACCAAAATAAGTTGGAAACATGAAAAAGATACTCTTGTTGCATCGTAAAACTCACCTTGTCTGGAGTTAAATTAATGCTTTGGTTTGCCATGGCATTGGGCATGGCAAATCCCACATTGAAATTCCGCGAATTATAATCAAGACCAAAACCAACATTAAAAGTACTTCCGTTTAATGAGCCTAAATGGTTTAAAATCGGATCGTTTGGATTTATTCCGACTGTGTTGGTGAAATTTACAGAATTCTGATAATAACTTCCCCAAATCCCAAAAAACAGATTCTGGTTGCTGCCGATTTTTAAAATATAAGAATAAGAAATGTCTGCTTTGATTCTTGTCAGTGGCCCCGCCTGATCGCGGTAAACTTCTCCCCCAAGCCACATCTTACCATTATATATATTGCCAAAACCACTGATATTGTATGTTTCAGGTCCATTGTAAATCTTAAGCCATTGCTTCCGGTAATCAAGGTGTAATTCCGAATAACCAAAATACCCGGCCATTGCCTTATTTAAAGCATAGGGGTTAATGATATACTCCGAGGACTGGATGTATTCCTGCCCCTCCAGCATCCCGCCGAATAACAACACTAATAAAGTAATATATTTCAAATACTTACTCATCAACGTAAAATGGTAATAACGCCGGTAAACACTGTTCCTGTTTCATCTTTTATCACATAATAGTAAGCATCGTTGGGCAACACAGCGCTATTGTATTCACCATTCCAATCATTATTATAATTGCTGGAATGATAAACAAGACTTCCTGCACGGTTATATACCCAGACTTCGAAAGGCGGAATGATCTTGGCTGATTTGATCACCCATTTATCATTGAAACCATCTCCGTTGGGTGTAAAAACAGACATAATATTTGCAGTGTCCATAACAACCTTTCCACCAGGGTTTTTAAGAAAGTAGCCCATAAATTTCGAACTGCCGGAACAAACATTTTTATACGCAGTTACCTTGCTCAAACCTGCTTGCTTCAAGTAATAATCAGAATCTGAAACATTCCCGGGCCAAAGTATTGAATCATACTCTGTAGGTGTGTCTACTTTCAGAAAAGCGCTGTCGCCCCGGGCAAATCTCACTGTATCACCATAAAGAACCTGGCTTCCGTCTGCTCTTAAAACCACTACATGCGGATCAGGATAAATGGTAATTGTCTTTGTAACGGTATCAGAGCAACCCATAGAAGAAACGACTCTCAAACGAACTTTGTACGTTCCGGTATCATAATAATGATAGGCATAAATATTGGAGCGGTTTTCCGTTTGTCCGTCACCATAATCCCAAAAGCGGTTTGCAATAATCCCGATCTTCAAAGTTGAGCTGTCCGTAAAAGTTGTGCTGGAGCCGGGAGAGCAAACTCCTGAATAAACAAAATCCGCTTTGGGGTAATCACCCACAGGCACCTGATTCACTTTTGTCTTAACCTTTCCAGATACATAATATATACGCATTCCTACCAGATAAATGCCTGGGCTTGGAAAAACATGTTTTATAGAATCACCGTCCGCATCGCCAAAAACGCCATCCATATTCAAATCCCAGGAAATATCTTTAACCGAATCGTTTGAAGTAGAAATGTTTACCAAACTGGTAGTATCACCCAAACATGCTGTATCATATTGATAATCTATATTATAATGATATCCGGGAACTACATAAAAATTCTGGTTTACAGAGCAACCATGTTCGGTTGAAACTTTCACCGAATAAAAATCAGGCTGATAAGATTTTATGGCTATCGAAGTATCCTTGCTCCCTGTTGACCAGAGATAATTATATCCAGAAGAAACCCAAAGCAAGGTGTCGTAACCCGGAGGAGCAACCAGGGTATCAGGGGAATGCTGAAAAATTGGAATTGGATAAACCACAACCATTGCACTGGCACTTCCAGTTTTATCGTTGGGAGCTGTCACAGTTACTGTGTAGGTCGTATTTTGTTTCGGTGCCACGCGAATTGATTGTGTTGTATCTCCGGTATTCCACAAATAACTTTTCATCCCTGCCGGCGCTGTTAATTGGGCGGTATCCCCCACGCAAATGATCGAATCGCTAACCGAAAAATGATAACCGCAAAACTCTTTCAAAGCAGAATTACCCACCGTACACAAGTCATCCCTGTACTTTGCCATGCTGTCGGCATTTTGGATGGCTTCTACATAATCGGCTGCTACAAGGCTGGGAACACTGTCGCTGGGAGCATCTTTTGCCAATTGGATATATTTAGCCGCTACAACTTCAGATGAATCAATCACTTGTCCTTTCCAGGAAAGATTGATCAGAGCCGTATCGCCTTTGATTCCATAAGTAGAAAGGCTTGCTCCTGAAATATTTACTTTGCTTACAGGCTGATCTCCAATCACCATTACGGTAAGCGTGTAGTTCTTAAAATTTTGAGGGATATTGCTTCCGCTAAAAGTCAGATTTACATTATTTCCCAATGATTGACTGCTTACCTGAATGAGGCCATACAAATCAAAATATTCAAAAAATTCCTGCGTTCCCGTTACCCAAATATTATCAGCTCCTTTTTCCCCGTAATACATTTCGACAGAATCCATCTGTTGCTGAAAATCAGTAAATGAAATATCCGGGGAAACCCCAAATTTACGGGCATGGTAAAAACCTGCGTAGTGATCATATCGAGTGCTTTTCTGAGCCAGATATTGAACGTTTTGAAATAAAGTATTATCAATCCTGTCTCTTTTAAAAAGATGTGTATTCAATGGTTTGCTTACCCGTTCTATGCTAAACGGGTTCGATATATCACTGTTGCCATAATCATCAAAAAAAACAATATATCCAGCATCACGACCGGGTAGCAGCTGATCTTCACCATTCTGAGGTAATATATATGAATCCATTTGAATACCTCCCGGCGTGTAGGATATCGTTTTTTTTGTCGTGTAACTCTGGTTACGTTCTACTTCATAATTCTGTAAATAAGAAATGGTAGGGTTGTCGAAGCCTCTGCTGCTCACCGTAAAATTATCCTGCCATAATTGCCATATTTCATTCCATTTGAGATATCCGGAAGTTCCGTCATGAACATCTTTTCTGTTTTGCCAGATAAAATTGTTGCAGCTCATACGAAACGGCACATTGTTGCCTGCACCATCGGTTGAGAAAAGGCCTTGATTACCACCTTTGCCGGTAAAAAAAGGCCAAACCAGGTTGTAAATGTCATCCGGCCCATCATCCATTTGCAGAACCAGTGCGAAACTTTTGTTGTATTTTAAAGGTGCGATGGTCGCCTGATAGCTCCTGGGAACAACTGAAAAAGTGACAGACACTTTGATGTCCTGGAGTTTTTCCTGCTGGGCAACAGCTTTTTGAATAGTACCTGCAAAAACCAAAACAGATACAAACAAAAAAACAAATGCCCGGACGGGAGTAAAATTTTTCAAGCAGATCTCTTTTGAATTAAAAGTAAAATTACCGCATTATCCGGTAAGAGAATATTGGGGCATTACTTTTTATAAACAATTTGCATTTAACAACAGGAAACTCTTACCTGATAATTCTTCATATTTGTTATTTTTAGTAAATTTTGCTTAAAATATTGGATTATGAAAAGTTATCTATACTTATTGCTGTTTGCCCAGGCTCTGGTATTGGCCGGTTGTTCACACACCAAAATCGCTCCTTTGCCAATTGAAAAGGGAGTTTCTATGCAACTGAACCATATTCGCAAGGAAACTATATCCAAACCTGTTTATCATTTGTTTTTCAAAATTCCGGAAAGCAAAAACGTTCCCATTTCAGGTAAACTGACTTTGAGTTTTATTCTGAAAAACAAAAAATACCCGGTAATTCTCGATTTTCAAAACCAAAAACAGTTTGTTCATCAAGTACTTGCAAACGGTAAAATCAGTCATTATGATTTTAAAAATGAGCATTTGATCATTCCTATCAGTGAGCTGAAAAAGGGAAAGAATACATTACAAATAGATTTTACAGCAGGTGATCATTCGTTGAACAGAAATGATAATTTTCTCTATACCCTGTTTGTGCCAGCCCGCGCGTCCACGGCTTTTCCTTGCTTTGACCAACCCGATTTAAAAGCCAATTTCGACCTAAGTCTCAGCATTCCTAAAGCCTGGATAGCCGTAGCAAACGGAGCTCAAATTTCCAAAAAGAAACAGAAAAACAGCACTCTACTAAAATTTGCACAAACCAAGCCGCTGAGCACCTATCTCTTTGCTTTTGTTGCAGGGAAATTCCATAAAGTTTCACGCACCATCAATAACCGAAAACTGACTTTTTATTATCGTGAGACGGACACGGCGAAAGTCGCACGAAACCTGGATACGATTTTTCATCTTGAAGCACATGCCATTCAGTGGATGGAAAAGTACACAGGCATCCCTTACCCTTTCGGGAAGTTTGCTTTTGTAGCCATTCCTGCATTTCAATATGGCGGAATGGAGCATCCGGGAACCATTCTTTATAAAGCAGACAGAATTTTCCTGGATAAATCTGCAACCCAAACCCAAAAACTTTACAGGGCTTCCGTCATCTCTCATGAAACAGCCCACATGTGGTTTGGCGATCTTGTTACTATGAAATGGTTCAATGACGTTTGGCTGAAAGAGGTTTTTGCTAATTTCTTTGCAGCAAAAATCGCCAATCCCGATTTCCCAAAGATGAACCATCAACTCAGCTTTCTGGTTGATCACTTTCCACCGTCCTATTTAATAGACCGGAGTGCCGGTGCTAATCCAATTCAACAGCATTTAGAAAATTTGAAAATGGCCGGAACGCTTTACGGTAACATCATTTACAATAAAGCACCCATCATTATGAAGATGTTGGAAAACCTTGCCGGAGTGCAAAAAATGAACTACTCCCGCCGCAGAGCAGCCGGGGTATCAAAAGGAGATTATTAATCGCCCCAAGGGGCGGGGAATTAATCCCT
>CAZPPK010000045.1:0-19329 GCA_964588415.1 uncultured Lentimicrobiaceae bacterium | reverse complement strand
TAAATAATGACTTATCATATATTGAAATAATAAACTCTAAATCAATAAATATGAAAAAAATAGGAATTATCGTCATTTTTTTGTTCCTGACTCAGGCAGTAAATGCCCAGGAGTATTTAAATAAGATAGGATTTGATCCTCTCGCCGCCTATATCGTTATAACCCCTAAATATAATTTGCCTGGGAATAAATACAACTCATCTACAATGGAAAGTAGTTCGGGCGGATTTGGACTTTACTACGAGCGTTTTTTCAAACAACACAATTTCAGTGTAGAAACAGGCTGTTATCTAAACGACCAATTTTCATCCGTTATCTCATTTTATGTCCCGCTTGATTACAACAGAAGTGTATTGGGTAATGCGCGCGAAACGACTTTCTATGCAGGTTACACAGCAGGGATTAATTTAAATTTTATCAGTTTCGTTTCTGGAAACATGAGTCCTGCTGACTTTGTTCCGACGAATGTAATCTTAGCAAATGATATTTCGATAAAAAAACACTTTTACCTGGCCCCGCATGCTGGTATTAATGCAGGCATCAATTTAAAACATCTTTTCTTTTCCTTCCAGGGATTGTATGATTTTTTTATCCCACAGTTTGTCTCCTATAAAACGGTTTACAGAAATGATCAGGGAGAAAAAATAACAGAATACAACACAAATAAAAATCGGGGGATTTCTTTAAGACTGGGCTTGGGTTTCAGATTTTAGAATATTAAATTGATTATAAATATTTTATGTGTTTAAAAAATGGCTCTATGAAAAAAACAGGCATCTTTATTATTTTACTTTTCCTGATGCAGACGGTGAGCGCACAAGAATATAGAAACAACATTGGTGTTGATTTTTTGGGGGCCAATTACGTGTATGCCCCAAATGAAAGAGGCTGCCTTTTTAAAGACAGCCTCTTTTTTTATAATGAAATTACAGACTATTCTTCAGACGAATAATCCATGGTAACCTGACGTTTATAGAAATTATAACGCCATTTTGCATTTTTAACAGCAAGTAACTGAAGTTCTTTAGCTTTTTCAGGGAAAGTTTTCTTCAGTGAAGTAAACCTGACTTCAAGATTATAATAATCAGGAAGCTTTTCAAAATCAGGTTCTTTGGAATCTAATTGGAATGGGTTCTTACCTTCGAGTTCCAACATCGGGTTATAACGGTACAGTGTCCAGTATCCCGATTCCACAGCCAGCTTTTCTTCATGCTGCGAACGGTCCATTCCATTGAGTAATCCGTGTGCAATACAAGGGGAATAGGCAATGATCAAGGAAGGTCCAGGGAAAGCTTCCGCCTCTTTTAGTGCTTTAAAATACTGATTGTAATTGGCCCCCATGGCAACCTGGGCAATATAAACATAGCCATAAGTCATGTAAATGGCACCGAGGTCCTTCTTCCTGATTTCTTTTCCTGCTGTAGCGAATTTGGCAACAGCCGCTGTCTGGCTTGCCTTGGAAGCCTGTCCGCCCGTATTGGAATAAACTTCAGTGTCAAGTACCAAAAGATTTACATCTTCACCGGAAGCCAGCACGTGGTCAACGCCGCCGTATCCAATATCATAAGCCCAGCCGTCACCACCAATGATCCACATTGATTTCTTAATAAGATATTGCTCGAGTTCCATGATTTTCTTTGCAGAATCATCGGAAGAATTTTTAAGAACATCTACCACTTTGGCAGATGCTGTTTTTGAAGCTTCACCATCATTTTTGGCAGCGATCCAGGCTTCAAAAGCTTCTTTTCTTTCGCTGTCAGCTCCGTTTTCGAGCGCTTCTTTCATAAAGCGTTCAATGCGGTCGCGCATTTTGCGGATACCGGTAGCCATACCAAAACCGTATTCGGCATTGTCTTCGAAAAGTGAGTTTGCCCAAGCGGGTCCTTTACCCAACGCATTAGTAGTATAAGGAGTTGCCGGTGCAGAAGCACCGTAAATTGAAGAACAACCTGTGGCATTGGCAATCATCATCCGGTCACCATAAAGCTGGGTAGCTGTTTTAATATAAGGTGTTTCACCGCAACCTGCACAAGCACCCGAGAACTCAAACAATGGCTGTGAAAACTGGCTGTTCTTCACGTTGGAGAACTTATCCACAGTACCGTCCAACGTTTTGTCGGTAACATTCTCAATAAGATAATCCCAGTTATCAACTTCAGCCATCTGCGAGCCAATTGGCTCCATAACCAATGATTTCACTTTTGAAGGGCAAACGTCGGCACAGCTTCCGCAACCTGTACAGTCGAGCACACTTACCTGTATTCTGTATTTCAGCGGTTGGAGTTTGCCCTTGGTTTCGAGTATAATCATATCGTCCGGAGCATTTTTTGCTTCTTCTTCGTTCAGGAGGAAAGGCCTGATACAAGAGTGAGGACAAACGTAAGCACACTGGTTACACTGGATACATTCATCTGCAATCCACTCAGGAACATCCACAGCTACACCACGTTTTTCATAAGCGGCAGTTCCCGGAGGGAAGGTTCCGTCTTCCCTGCCTTCAAAAGCACTAACAGGCAACAGGTCTCCCTTAAGATGTTCAATAGGACGTACTACTTCGCGAATGAATGCAGGTAAATCTTCATCTTCCTGTTTTTGTGATGAAAGATCAATCTTTGACCATTCTTTCGGAACTTCAATTTTAACGACATCAACACCAGCGTCAACAGCCTGGTAATTCATTTTAACAATCTCTTCTCCTTTATTGCCATAAGTTTTATAAATAAAACTCTTCATCTTTTCGACAGCTTCTTCGTAAGGAATTACGCTGGCTACATTGAAAAATGCAGATTGCATGATCGTATTGGTCCTGGAACCCAGTCCAATTTCAGCAGCAATTTTTGTGGCGTTGATACTATAAAACTGAATATTGTAATCTGCCATGAATTTCTTCATGTGATCAGGTAACCGTCTTTTGGTTTCTTCATCATCCCAGATACTATTCAAAAGGAAAGTACCTCCGTCTTTCATTCCTTCCAGCATATCATACTTATTAAGATAAGCAGGTACGTGGCATGCAACAAAATCAGGAGATTTTATTGTATAAGGAGAACGAATGGGTTTATCACCAAAACGCAGGTGCGAAATAGTAATACCACCAGATTTCTTGGAATCATAAGCAAAATACGCCTGAGCATACTTATCGGTAGATTCACCAATGATCTTGATCGAGTTCTTATTAGCTCCTACAGTACCATCAGCACCTAAACCATAAAATTTAGCTTCAAAAGTTCCTTTTTCGCTGATGCTGATCTCTGGAAGGATCGGCAGAGAAGTGAAAGTAAGGTCATCAACAATACCTAAGGTAAAGTGATTCTTTGGTTCCGGTTGTTTCAGGTTATTATATACGGAAACGATCTGTGCCGGGGTGGTGTCTTTGGAACTTAATCCGTAACGGCCACCCACAATGATAGGCTGTTTTTCCAGTTCGTAAAATGCTTCACGAATATCGAGATACAAAGGTTCGCCGTTGGCACCGGGTTCTTTGGTACGATCCAGAACAGCAATGGTTTTCACTGTTTCCGGCATGGCTTTCATTAGGTATTTTGTGGAGAAAGGCCTGTACAAATGCACTGCGATAAAACCAACTTTCTCGCCTTTGGCTGTCAAATAATCCACTGTCTCCCTGATGGTTTCGGAAACTGAACCCATTGCAATGATAACATGTTCAGCATCTTTGGCACCGTAATAAGTAAATGGATGGTATTCGCGGCCGGTCAGTTTTGTGATTTCCTGCATGTATTCTTCAACCATATCAGGAATGGGTGTGTAGAAGCGGTTGGCAGCTTCACGGGCCTGGAAGTAAATATCCGGATTCTCAGCACTTCCCCTGGTAACAGGATGTTCGGGGTTCAAAGCGTTTTTCCTGAATTTTTTCACATCTTCCCATGGGAATAAATGATCTAAATCCTCATGCTCGAAATATTCCACTTTCTGGATTTCGTGAGAAGTTCTGAAACCATCAAAAAAGTGAAGAAAAGGTATTCTTGATCTCAGTGAAGTAAAATGAGCGATAGAAGCAATATCCATAATTTCCTGAACGCTTCCGGTAGCTAACATGGCAAATCCGGTATTGCGGCAGGCCATCACGTCGCTATGGTCTCCAAAAATTGAAAGCGCCTGGGCGGCAAGGCTCCTGGCACTTACATGAAATACGGCGGGCAACAACTCGCCTGATATTTTGTACATGTTTGGGATCATCAACAGCAATCCCTGAGAAGCTGTAAAGGTGGTCGTCAACGCACCAGACTGCAATGAGCCATGTACAGCGCCTGAAGCGCCGCCTTCAGATTGCATTTCAACAACCCTTACCGTTTCACCGAAGGTATTTTTCTGGCCAAAAGCTGCCCACTGGTCAACATATTCGGCCATAGTAGACGAAGGTGTAATTGGATAGATAGCTGCAACCTCGCTGAACATGTAAGCGATATGGGCTGCGGCATAATTCCCGTCACAAGTGATAAATTTTTTCTTTCCTTTCATCGTAATAGGATTTTATTTAAATATATAGAATACATTTTGTTGCCAGGGTTTATATCTCTCAAAAACCAATTAGCAACCTGTGTTTTTAACTGATTATTAGTAATTTACAACTTAATTGAGATTAATATTTTAATGATGCAAAAGTACATATTATATGGACTTAGATATTTTTTCTAACGAAGAATACCTCTGCAAATGCTTAATTTAAAACGAATTTAGATTAAATCGATTGCGGTAGATTAATACACTAAAAATCGCCCATCAAAAAAGAATATTATCTTCGTATAAAAAATCCGAAGCCATGGAAATGAAGACAAAATATTTGGGTTTAGAGCTGAAAAACCCCGTTATTGTTGGTGCAAGTAACCTTGTTACCGACGTAAAAATGTTGCAAAAACTCGAAAAAGCCGGAGCAGCGGCCATCGTTTATAAATCTCTGTTTGAGGAGCAGGTCAGTCTTGAAAATTTAGAGTTGAACGAAAAACTTACACAATATGACGAACGCAATGCTGAAATGACCAGTATTTTTCCACATGATATGTATGAGGCCAGTCCTGATGAGTTTTTGATGCATTTCAAGGAAGCCAGGGAAGCATTGAACATTCCTCTCATTGCCAGTCTGAATGCCGTAGTTGATGATGTTTGGTATGACTGGGCCCAAAAACTTGAAAAGGCTGGAGCTGATGCCATCGAACTGAATTTTTACAACAATACGAATGAATTTGATATGGAAGGCCGCGCCATTATCAGCGAAGAGCTTGATGTGATTGAAGGCGTTAAAAAAGCTGTTAATATTCCGGTAAGTGTTAAGCTGAGCCCTTTTTATACAAATCCTTTGTATATTTTTAAGGAGATGGACAAAAAAGGTGTTGACGGTCTGGTTCTATTCAACCGCCTGTTTCAGCCTGATGTGAATATTGAAATAGAAAAGATGCATTTTCCATATAATTTAAGTTCGCCGCAGGATAACCGCTTGGCACAGCGTTACGCCGGAATGCTCTACGAAAACATAAATGCTGATCTCTGCGCCAATAGCGGTATCTTTTCAGGGGAAGACGTTATAAAAATGTTGCTTGTTGGTGCTGATGTTGTTCAGATTGTAAGTACCATTTATAAAAACGGGCCGCAACAGATCACCAAAATATTGGAAGATATGGAAATCTGGATGGCCAACAAACAATACAACAACCTGGATGATTTCCGCGGATTATTGTCCATGAAAAATATTAAAGACCCCTTCGCTTACCGAAGGGCACAGTATGTAGACATTTTGATGAAATCGGGTGAGATCTTTAAACAATACCCGGTAATATAACTCAATTACCTTAATATCAATAGTTTTCTTTAAAAACATCAATGGTTTTGGCTTTCAATCTTAAAAACACTTCAGATTCTTCTCCTTCGGCTTTTATGGAATAATATTTCCTCTGGTTTTTGTAAAAATCAATTACAGGAAGCGTTTTATCCTTGTACTGCTCCAAACGGTTTATAATAAGCTCAGCTGAAAAATCATAAGGTCTCGCTTTTGGAGTCTTTGATCTTTCTGTAAGTCGTTTGATGGCCTCCAGTGTAGGAATTTTCATATCAACAAGCGCAGAAACCGACATATTTACCCTTTGAAGCAATCCGTCAAGAATGTAGGCCTGGATTAATGTCCTTGGAAACCCTTTGAAAATAAATCCGTTGGCATGGGGATTTTCATTTATCTTACGTTCAATCAGCTGAATGGGAATTTCATCTGGGACGATCTCCCCCTTATCCATATAGGGTTTGGCCAATCTGCCTGTTTCAGTGCCGTCTTTTATTTCCTGACGCATCATTTTTCCCGTTGAAATATAAACCAGTCCAAGTTCCTGGGCAAGCATGTTTCCTTGAGTCCCTTTTCCGGCTCCTGGTTTCCCGAGCAAAACAAGATTAGTTTGGGTTTTTGTTTTTGTTTTATCAATAACGGTATTGATATTTTCAAAAATGTCGTCAATTTTTCCAACGCCGTTCAAAGAATAATATTTATTCTTTTTTGCGTAAAAATCAGCTACAGGCTTTGTTTTTTCTTCATACTCTTTAAGCCTGACTTTGATAACTTCCAAGGTGTCATCAGAGCGACCCGATTCTTTGGCGCGTAATAACAATCTGTTAATAAGTTCTTTATCAGGAGCTTCTAAACTGATCATGCAGTTTAATGAGGAATTCAACCTGAGTAAAAGACCTTCCAAAATATACGCCTGAACAGTAGTTCTTGGAAAACCATCGAACAGAATACCACGGGAATCAGGATTGGTTTGAATCTTTTTTTCAATCAGCTGGATGACCAGCTCGTCATTGACAAGGCCGCCTTTTTCGATAATGGATTTGGCTTTCATACCCAAGTCAGAGCCTTCCGCAATTTCCGTGCGTAACATGTCTCCTGTAGAAATGTAGGTGAGGTTGTACCTTTCCAGAAGTTTTTTTGATTGGGTTCCTTTACCTGCCCCGGGAGGGCCAAAAAGTGCAATATTCAGCATGACTAAAATATTATTTATTGAACGATTTTATAAATATCTTTAAAATTACGTGCTTGTCCGTTGTAATCCAGCCCATAACCAACAATAAAATCGTTGGGAATTTCAAAACCGATATAATCTATTTTGAAATTCTTTTTATAGGCAGCTGGTTTAAACAGTAAAGTAGCAACTTTAAGATTGGAAATGTTTTCCGTCTTCAAATACTCTAATATTTTTTCCATGCTGATGCCCGAGTCCACAATATCTTCGATCAGGACAACGACTCTTCCTTCCAGTTTTTCATTAATACCAATTAATTGTTTGACTTCTCCTGTGCTTTTTGTTCCTGAATAGGAAGCGAATTTAATAAAGGAAATTTCGGCGGGAAAGTTCAGATTTTTGAAAAGATCGCTGGCAAACATAAAAGCTCCGTTCAGAATAACCAAGAACAGCGGGTTTTTATCAGCAAGCTCTTTTTCCATCTGGTGAGCAATTTTTTGAACGGCTTCTTCAATTTGGTTGAATGAAATATACGATTCAAAGGTTTTGTCAAGAACTGTAATTTGTGCCATTTTTAATTTCATTTAGAAATAGCCAACAAAGATAATATTTAGGCTTAATTTAAAAAGTCAAAGATGCCAAAAATATTGAAATGTTTTTTTGTGATTTTTTTAAAAAGCAGTTTTCCTAACGGTTGGGCTAATTTTTTACTTTTGTAATTTATTAATCATTTCTATGAAACCAGTTGTTAGCATTATAATGGGCAGCACTTCAGATTTGAAGATTATGGGAAAAGCAGCCCTTATTTTAGATGGGATGGAGATACCATTTGATTTACAGGCTCTGTCAGCTCACAGGACACCTGAAGAAGTGGCAGAGTTTGCCACAGGAGCTAAAGACCGGGGAGTAAAAGTAATTATCGCGGGTGCCGGTATGGCAGCACATCTGCCAGGAGTAATTGCTTCAATGACTTCCATTCCGGTAATCGGTGTTCCGATCAATGCAAGTTTGGACGGAATGGATGCGTTGCTTGCTATCGTTCAAATGCCTCCCGGGATTCCTGTGGCTACAGTGGGAATCAATAACGCTACAAATGCTGCTATCCTGGCAGCTCAGATACTGTCATTAACTGATGCCGGAATTATGAAGAAGGTAGAAGATTATAAAAGTAACCTAAAGAAGAAAATCACACTTGCTAATGAAGAGCTGAAGAAGGTCGGTTATCGTTTCAAAACCAATTAAAATTTGTTAAAGCAAATTGAAAATGCGATTGTTTCGGCTAAGAATATTTTAGTTATTTTTGCACTTTGAGAATCAGGGAACTTTGTAAAGTTAATTGTTAAACTTCGCAGCCCGCAATATTCAATCTGTTCCGTAAATTTGTCGATAGTACAAACCAGTAAGCAAAAAATCATGGAATATAATACCTCCCGAGGTTTCATGGCCATTCCCGAATATGGGAGAAATGTCCAAAAAATGGTCGAATACTCTGTTAATGTTGAAGATCGTGAAATTCGTCTTGGATTAGCCCGGCATATTGTCAGTGTTATGGCTAATATGAATCCTCATATCAAAGCTACAAACGATTACGAACACAGGCTTTGGGATCATTTATACATTATATCTGATTTTAAACTAGATGTTGACGGACCATTTTCTCCTCCTGAGAAGAAAAATGTTAACCGGCGTCCTGAAAGGTTGCCTTACAGTGAAGACCATATCCGTTTTAAACATTATGGCCTGAATTTGGAGAAAATTATTAAAAAAGCCATGCAACTTGATGAAGGGCCTGAAAAAGTGGAAATGGTCAGGATGATTGCCAACTACATGAAGCGTTCCTATCTGAGTTGGAACCGGAATTCTGTTAGCGACGAACTGATAGTGGCTCAGTTAGAAGAGCTTTCGGGTGGAAAATTAAAACTGGGCGAAAATGAAATACTGATAGCCACTTCCGATATTCTTGCATCTGTCAAGTCAGCAAAACGCAAAAAGAACAGCTCTAGAGCCAAAGAAAATTACAACCCACATCGAAATAAGGGATTTGTGCGCAAAAACAAGTAACGATGGCTTCTTTTAAAATTGCCGGAGGAAAACTCTTGCACGGTTCCATTTGCCCGCAAGGCGCAAAAAATGAAGCTTTGCAGATTGTGTGCGCTACGCTTCTGACACCTGACGAAGTCACGATTAACAATATCCCAGATATCAGTGATGTGAATCATTTGATAGAATTGATTGCTGGCCTGGGGGCGAAAGTTGAACGGTTGTCTGAAGAATCGTACAGTTTTAAAGCCGAAAATCTGAACCTTGATTACCTCTACTCCGATGAGTTTACTCAAAAGGCAACCAGCCTGAGAGGAAGCATTATGATTTTAGGGCCTTTGCTGGCGCGTTATGGCAAGGGGATAATTCCCCAGCCAGGAGGTGACAAAATTGGCAGGAGAAGACTGGATACACATCTCAACGGCCTGGAAAAGCTCGGCGTTCTGTTTAACTACGATGAAAAAGGAAGACGCTACGAAGTTTCCGTTGACAAACTTAGGGGAAACGACATGCTGTTGGAAGAAGCTTCTATCACTGGAACCGCCAACATCTTGATGGCTGCCGTGATGGCCGAAGGGAAAACCACTATCTTTAATGCTGCCTGCGAGCCATATGTTGTTCAGCTCTGTAAAATGTTGAACCACATGGGTGCGAAGATCGGCGGCATCGGCTCCAATCTGCTCACAATAGAAGGTGTTAATAGTTTGAAAGGAACATCACATACATTGCTGGCAGATATGATTGAAGTAGGAAGTTTTATCGGTATGGCAGCAATGACCCATTCGGAGATTACAATAGAAAATGTTTTGTTGGAGGATCTTGGAGTTATTCCCCAGGTATTTAGAAAACTCGGTGTTAAAGTAGAGCAAAAAGGGAAAGACATTCTGGTGCCCGCGCAAAAGAGTTATTCAATTGAAACTTTTATAGATGGTTCCATTATGACCATTGCTGATGCTCCCTGGCCCGGTTTTACACCTGACCTTATCAGTATTGTGCTTGTTGTAGCCATCCAGGCTAATGGTAGTGTGCTGATTCATCAAAAAATGTTCGAAAGCAGGTTGTTTTTTGTAGATAAGCTGATCGATATGGGTGCCCGTATCATTCTGTGTGACCCGCACCGTGCGACAGTTGTAGGACTTGGCGGAAACCAGCCGCTAAGGGGTATTAGCATGACATCGCCCGATATTCGTGCTGGTGTGGCCTTGCTGATTGCCGCGCTTTCAGCAGAAGGAACCAGTATCATCAATAATATTGAACAGATTGACCGGGGATATCAGCATATTGGAGAAAGGCTTCGTAAGCTGGGAGCAGATATCGAAAGAATATCCTGAGTTTCTTCTTTACAATTTTTCAAAACATTCTGAACTTGCCTGAATAATTCAGGTGTTGCTCTCTTTGTGAGAAATTGTGGAAGGGGACTAACCTTAGTTCAAACTCATTTTAGGTCACATTTTAATTTACTTTTGCAAAAAAAATAATGTCAGAGGATTAAAGAATACTGTCAATTTGGCTGTTGAACCTTCATGGCAAATAATTTGTATTCTATATAGAGAATTTAAAAGAAGTTTGAGAAATGACAAGTAAACAAGAAGAGAAGAACACCCGAATTGAACAACAGGAAGAAGGAGCTGAAGATGTAACATTTGAAAAGGCTGTTGTTTCAGAGGAAGATGATGTTGATGAAGAATCTGGAGATGGGAAGTCGGCTAAAACAGAAAAGAAAAAGTCAAAGAAATCCGGTTCGCAGAAAAAGATCAAAGAGCTTGAAGACAAAATAGAAGAGCTGAATGATAAGTATTTAAGACTTTACTCCGAATTTGATAACTACAGGAAAAGAACAATAAAAGAGAGAATCGAACTTCAGATGTCAGCTTCCAAAGAACTGATCCTTGAAACTCTCGTGGTAGTTGACGATTTGGAACGAGCCATTCAGTCTTTTGAAGATCACCAACTCAGCCAGGAAGCGAAACAGGGAATTCAATTGATTTATAATAAATTGATGAATATTCTGAAGCAAAAGGGGGTGGAAGCAATAGAAGTAAAAAATAAAGAGTTTGACACCGATTTTATGGAAGCCATTACAAATATTCCAGCTCCTACTGAAGAAATGAAAGGTAAAGTTGTGGATGTTATCCAACAAGGTTATTTGTTAAATGGTAAAATATTGCGTTTTGCGAAAGTTGTTGTAGGACAATAAATTACCAAAATATAATAGCAGGATTTTAATGAGGCCATATTGGCCAACTAACTCGAAAGTGAAAAAGTGAGATGAGTAAACGAGATTTTTACGATATTTTGGGAGTTTCCAGAAATGCAGAACTGGCGGAAATAAAAAAAGCCTACCGTAAATTGGCTTTGAAATATCATCCGGATAAGAACCCGGATAATAAAGAAGCTGAAGAGAAGTTTAAAGAAGCTGCTGAAGCCTACGAGGTGCTAAGTAATGAGGAGAAACGTCACCGTTACGACCGTTTTGGACATGACGGAGTAAGAGGGGCAGCCGGAAATGGTTTTAGTGGTAATGGCATGAGCATGGATGACATCTTTAGCCATTTCGGCGATATTTTCGGTGGCCACTTTGGATTCGGAGGGGCTTCTGGATTTGGCGGAGGCGGTGGCCGTCAAAGGGTAAACCGCGGCTCCAATCTGCGTGTAAGAGTGAAATTGAGTTTGTCAGAGTTGGCTCATGGTGTAGAGAAAAAAATAAAAATCAGAAAATACGTTCCTTGCGGCGAATGCAATGGAACCGGAGCTGAAAAAGGAAGTCATCCGTCAACCTGTCCTACTTGCCATGGTTCAGGCCATGTTACGCGTATAACCAGTACTTTTTTGGGTCAGATGCAGACTTCTTCAACATGCCCTCAATGTGGCGGTGAAGGAACCCTCATCACGAGTAAATGTAAAGTTTGCCACGGAGATGGAATTGTAAAATCCGAAGAAGTCGTTAACATTAAAATCCCTGCAGGTGTAACCAGCGGAATGCAATTAAGCATGAGCGGTAATGGAAATGCTGCTGCCCGCGGAGGTATTCCAGGCGATTTGATCATTTTTATTGAGGAAGAGCCCGATCCGGAACTCAAACGCGACGGGAGCAATCTTTTGTATGATCTGTATATCAGTTTCCCGGATGCATCATTAGGTACTACAGCTGAAGTGCCTACGGTGGACGGAAAAGTGAAAGTTAAAATCCCTTCAGGTACACAGGGCGGAAAAGTATTGAGACTTAAAGGCAAAGGAATTCCTGATATCAATGGTTACGGCAAAGGTGATTTACTGATCAATGTAAATATCTGGACTCCAAAATCGTTATCCAGTGAAGAAAAGAAAATGCTTGAAGGGTTAAGTGGCTCCCAGAATTTTAAACCCAAGCCAACATCTCAGGATCGAAGCTATTTTGACCGAATGAGAGAGTTTTTTTCATAGCCATGGCCAGACTTCAGGTAATCGACGTTTCAAAAAGTTTTGACAGAGAGAAGGTCCTCGACAGTGTGAGCCTGGATGTACCTGAACAATCAATTTACGGATTGCTTGGCCCCAACGGTGCCGGGAAAACGACACTTATCCGCATTATCAACCTGATCAGTATGCCAGATGCTGGCCAAGTTCTGCTGAACGGAAATCCGATCACTCAAAAAGACATCATTAAAATTGGTTACCTGCCTGAAGAAAGAGGCCTGTACAAAAAAATGAAAGTAGGGGAGCAGGCACTTTATTTGGCAAGATTGAAAGGTGTTCCTGCTGCTGAAGCAAAGAAAAAGCTGAAATTCTGGTTTGAGAAATACGAGATAGGCTCGTGGTGGAACAAAAAGGTCGAAGAGCTTTCAAAAGGAATGCAGCAAAAGGTACAGTTCATTGTAACCATCCTTCATGAACCGAAATTGTTGATTTTTGACGAACCTTTTAGCGGTTTTGACCCGATCAATGTGAATCTGCTTAAAGATGAGATACTGAATTTAAGAAATCAGGGCGCGACTATTATCTTTTCCACGCATAATATGGCTTCTGTTGAAGAATTGTGTGATGAAATCGCTTTGATAAACAGGGGGAAGAAAATCCTTTCCGGAGAACTTAATGATATTAAACAACAGTTTAAATTGCATGTTTTTGAGCTTGGATACCAAGCTTCCAAACAACTTCATTTAGATAAAAATCATTTTCTGAAATTAGAGTCCCAAGAAAAAAACGGGATTCATTATGACCAGATAAAAATTCTCGATGGCACAGGATTTTCTTCAAACGAATTACTTTCTGTTGCGCTGCCACAGGTTGAAGTTACATCCTTCAGGGAAATCCTTCCCACGCTGAATAAAATCTTCATTCAGGAAGTGAGTAAATAAAAAACAGATTTTTTAGTAAATACAAAAGAACTACTTGTTCTTTAACCAGTGGTGCATGAAATTGCAGGCCTGATAAGATCTACTAATCCGGACATAAGTATTCTTTACCTTCTCATTGATCCAACTATCGACGGCTTTTTGTTGCTTTGCCATCAATGCCCACTTTTGAATTTTATTGTAATCGGATTTCAGGTTAGCCCGGTGCGGCATGATCTTCTTTTCAAGATAGAGAATCCTGTAAGCATCTTTTTGTTCGTCTGTTTTGAAAGGTACTGCATTGGAAACTTCACCCTGTTTCATGTTATTAATAGTAAAAGAAACCTGAGGATTCAGTTGTTCCCCTTCAAATTCGGTACCGCCGGTTCGCTGATTTAGCAGATAGCCGCCGCTGTTTTTGTTAGGCCCTTGAGAAAATTTCATGACTGCTTTTGCGAAAGTTATGGAATCCGAACGGATCAGCTTGGCAATGGAATCGAGCTTTACCTTAGCTTTTTGCAATACCAGAGGTGATACTTTAGGAATGAGGAGAATATGTCTTACATTGATGTAATTTCCTTTTTTAGCGATCATTTGGATGATATGATAACCGGCTTTAGTTTTAACAATGTCTGAAATCTCACCCGGTTTTAACTTGTAAGCAGCAGCTTCGAACTGAGGATAAAGTTGCCCGTGTCCATAAAAACCAAGCTCACCTCCTTTTTTAGCCGAACCAGGATCTTCAGAATAAAGAATAGCCATGGTGGAAAAACTCTCTCCGTTTAAAATACGTTTTCTCAATTCCAACAACTCCTTTTTAACCCTGAGTTTTTCTTCAACGCTTATAGGAGGAGACAAAACTATTTGGCGAATTATATATTCAGTTTTGATAAGAGGGATACTGTCTTTTGGCATAGTGTTGTAGAATTCCCTTACTTCGGAAGGGGTCACAGTAACATTTGCAATAATCTTCTGTTGCACCTGTTGTGAGAGTAACTGATCTTTAACAACATCATGCAATTCCGATTTGATTTCGGTAATACTCTTTCCATAATATTTTTCAAGCTTTTCCTGGCTTCCAAACTGATTGATAAAACCGGAAAGCCGGCTTTCCAACTCGCCCGATACCTGCACTTCATCTACCGTAAGACTGTCAAATTGTGCCTGTGCCAGCATCAGTTTTTGGTAAAGAAGGCTTTCTAATATCTGGCATTTCATTTGTGTCTCAGTTCCCTGAATATTCCCCTGCATCCTGTAATTAAGATACTGGTTGACCAGATCTGATTCTAAAATATCGCTATTGCCCACAACAGCAACTACCTGGTCAATGACTTTTCCCTTAGGTTTTTTCGCCTGATTGGAATTTTCCTGAGCGCTTACGTTAAGTGAAAAAATGAAGAGTAGCGATAATAACCCTGTGAGGGTGATGAGATTCGCTTTTGAAAATAGTTTACCGTTTATCTTTGCCATATTAATATATCTCAAATTCTTTTTGTTTGTTTGCCTGATCATAAATTTCCTTTTGCAAGTTGTTGATTAAAAACTTTTTCCGCTTGTTAAGAAGGATGCTCCGTATAAACCGGCTCTCTAAATCAAGTGGCGATGTTTCATCTTTAATTTTAAAGTTGACAAATTTAAGCAGATAATCGTTGTCAACGTCAGTAAGAAAGATTATTCGGTGATTTTTTAGATAAAGTTCTTGGTTATAGGTTTCGATAGGAATAACTTTTAGAACTTCATTAAATGGGACCCATGTATTGGTGTCGGTAGAAAAGGTCTCCACTCTTGTGGGAGCATACCTCTCAAGTGAGTCCAGCAGCAGACTGTCAGGAAGCCGGAAGATTTTTTTAAATGTGAATCCCAATTTGTCTTTTTTATCCTTTTCCCTGTGGATGACCGCATAAACTACCTTCACAATATTTTGCTTCAGCTCAAAGTCTTTCAAGTGACTTTGATAGTAGTCGTTAATATCTTTATCTGTAACAAGCGTGTCCAGATGTTGTTTCACATATTCTGTTTCGTAGTGGTAAATGATGAGCGAGTTTTTGTACTCTTGGAGCTGTTTGTCAAAATTTAACTTTTCCGGAGGAAGATTGTTTTCAGCCTCCTGCAACAGGAGTTGAGTTTGCACCCACTTATTGATATAGCTATGTGAAATTAAAATACTGTCTTTGGCCTTTGTCCCTTTCGGGATGAGCCCGGTCATGTCTATTTCATAAAGGTATTTGTCTCCTACCTTGGCTAATGGAATATTTTGTTTTGTTCCATGCCTTTTGCAGCCTACAGATGCAATCATCAGGAACCCTGCGCAGACAATTAGCAAAAACAAAAATGGCTTTTTAATTTCCATAAAACCTTGGTATCCTTTTTTTTTAAAACAAATATGTTGCTTATCACTTTTTTTTCTGATATTTCTTTTTCAGCTTCTCCAATACTTTTTGATTAATATGAACCGGATATTTCTTTTTCAACCTGCTCACCCATTGCTTTTGCAATAAATCCTGATAATCAGCAATGACGAGACCTGTTGCCTCTTTAAACGATTTTTGGCCAGATGGCAATACCTTTTCAATCAGGACAATGACTGCATTATTGTTGTCTTGCTCAAATGTGGGTTGCGTAAGCCCTTTCACCCATTTAATATGGTCGATGAATTCATTGTCGCCCTTTTCATAATATCCCGAGTCGGCGGCTAAATTAGCAAATCCTGGTATCTCTTTTCTAAAAATAGCATTTCTCAGCAAATCATTGGTTTTATATGTCTTAAGTGCAGATTCCAGTTTATTGGTTTCCTTTTTTGGCGTTTTCAGGATAATGGCCTGTAGCCTTGGTCTCCATTGAAACTTGTTTCGGTGTTTCAGGTAAAATTTCCTTAAACCTGCTGTATCCTGAGTGGCTCTTGACCAAACCATTTTATCAGTCAGGTTAAACAATAAAATGCCATTGTGGTATTCTTGCATCAGGCTTTTAAACCCGGGATGATGAAGTCCTAAATCCAATTTTTCATAGGCAACCAATTTCTCATCGGTAAATTTCCCGAACATTTTTCCGAGTTCGACGCGTGGATTATCATGAGAACTAATGCTGTTTTGATGCTTCTGAACAAAAACGGCAAAATCATACTGATTAAAAGTCTGTGGATTTTTCTTTCCGATTTTTATCAACGGTGTTTTCAGATATTTCAAGCTATCAGATACAAGCTTGCCCATTTTAAAATATTTGGTTAAAATATCCAAAACCTGAAGCTTTGCCTTAGGATATATCTTTAGATGGTCTTCTTTCTTAAGCTGGTTAATTACAGCCAGTTTACTTAAATGCGATCTTTGATCGTTTGCCAACCGTTGTTTTAATGAGGATTCTTCTTCTTTAAAGTTTCCCGGTCTATGCCTGCTGAGTAATTTTATGATATGAAATCCGTAAATAGTCTGAAAAGGCTTGGAAATTTGTCCGGGTTTCAGTGAATCAATGTTTGTAACAAATTGTGGAACAATATGTCCTGAAGTAAATTTCGGTAAACGACCACCCATATATGATGACCCCGGGTCCTGAGAATAAAGCTTTGCAGCCTTTTCAAAAGGCATTCCATGTTTTATTTTCTGATAAATTTTCTCTATTTCCTGCGATTTCTTTGCTGAATCTGCCGCAGACGCTCCCGGTTTCATCCCGATAAAAATGTGCTCCACTTCGGCAACACCCATGGCCGGTCTTTTATCAGTAACCTTTATAAGATGATAACCATAACGGGTACGGACAGGCTGTGAAATCTGGCCTACAGGTGTAGTGTAAGCTGTTGATTCAAAAGGATAAACCATGTTAAAGACAGTGAAATAACCCAAATCTCCGCTATTTCCCTTTCTTGCCGGTCTTCTTCCAGGAATGGTTTTTTGATCCCTGGCAGATGGATCTTCGGAATATTCCAGCGCGGCTTGTTTAAAACTTTTGCCTTCCAGAATTTCTTTACGAATTTCTTCAATTTTTTTCCAGGCTTTCAAAGTATCTGCCGGAGAAGCATCAGGTGAAACTTTTATGAGAATATGGCTTACTCTGACATCATAACGGCTTCTTTGATAGGCTTCTTTAAGAAGCGCTTCGGTAATCTTTTTATCTTCAAAATAAGGTTTGACCAACTGTTGCCTGTAACCTGCCAACTCTTTTTTGAAAGAAGAAAGCGTATCCATTTTACTGTTTTCCGCATCCAACACTTTTAAACGGAAATTGATGTAAAGATCTACAGCATGTTTGATGGAAACTGTATCCTGTGCTCCAAAGTTATTTTTTGAATAAATATTTAAAAAAGCTCCAACGGTTACTTTTTGATTACCAATTGTGGCCAACACCTTTTTATGGAAAGAATTTTGTGCATTTAAACCAAAAATTGATAGAAACAAGATAACCAGAAGCAACGATTTTCTCATAAGAGGTTCTGTTAACTTTTTCTACTATAATTGGGTGCTTCCCGGGTTATGGTTACATCATGGGGATGACTTTCAGCAACTCCGGCTGCTGTAATTTTAATAAATTTTGCTTCCTGTAAATCTCGAATGGTTTTGGAACCTGTATAACCCATTCCGGCACGCAGACCGCCTATCATCTGTATAATTACTTCTGATAATGTTCCTTTGTAAGGAACGCGTCCTACAATTCCCTCAGGCACTAACTTCTTGATGTCGTCTTCGGCATCCTGAAAATAACGGTCCTTTGATCCTTGTTCCATGGCTTCAACAGAACCCATGCCCCGGTATGATTTAAATTTTCTTCCTTCATAAATAATGGCTTCGCCCGGTGATTCGTCAACACCGGCAAACAGAGAACCTGCCATAATGGAATCTGCTCCTGCTGCAATGGCCTTAACAATGTCTCCCGTATAACGGATACCTCCGTCTGCAATTACCGGAACGCCGGTTCCTTTTAGCGCATTTGCAACATTATAGACGGCTGTAAGCTGTGGGACACCAACTCCGGCAACGATCCGTGTCGTACAGATGGAACCGGGGCCGATTCCAACTTTTATGCCGTCAACGCCAATGGCAAGCAAATCCAAAGCCGCTTCGCGTGTGGCAATATTTCCCACTACGAGATCAATACCGGGATATTTTTTCTTGACTTGTTTAGCGGTTTCCATAACACCTTTTGAATGGCCGTGGGCAGTGTCAACTACAATCGCATCAACACCGGCTTCTACAAGAGCAGCAAGGCGTTGCATGGTGTCTGAAGCAATCCCAATGGCCGCTGCAACACGGAGACGACCCAAGTTATCTTTACAGCTGGTAGGGTGTTGGCTGATCTTGATAATATCTTTATAAGTAATTAATCCCACCAGTTTATAGTCTTTATTAACCACTGGAAGTTTTTCAATCTTAAACTGTTGCAGGATTTCTGCAGCTTCTTCAAAATTGGTGAATTCCGTGGTAGTAATAAGGTTCTCTTTTGTCATCACTTCGCGGATGGACTTGTTCATTCCTCTTTCGAAACGCAGATCCCTGTTGGTCACAATTCCGACGAGTTTTTGATGGTTATCGACGACGGGAATACCTCCAATACTGTACTCCTTCATGAGATTCAATGCATCAATCACGCGGGCTTCTGCGTTCAGGGTGATAGGGTCCAGGATCATACCATTTTCGGCTCGTTTCACCTTTTTCACTTCAATGGCCTGCATCTCAATGCTCATACTTTTATGAAGCACGCCAATGCCTCCTTCCTGAGCCATGGCGATGGCCATTTTGGCATCGGTAACCGTATCCATAGCTGCCGATACAATAGGGATCTTCAATTTAATATTTTTTGAAAAATAGGTTGAAAGGTCCGTTTCGCGTGGCAAAACGGCAGAGTGGGCTGGAACCAATAATACGTCATCGTAAGTAAGGCCTTCGCCCAGAAATTTATCACTTATGGTGGTCATGATAGAAGTTTTATTTTATGCAAAAATATTAAAATAAATCAACGGCAGGAGAAGGTTCTTATTATGAACGTTTTTTTAAGAGGTTTTAAGATTTTGAAAGAAATGAAGAGCAGTA
>CAZPPK010000044.1:0-19577 GCA_964588415.1 uncultured Lentimicrobiaceae bacterium | reverse complement strand
AATTATCGAAATTTACAAATAAAAAAGCCAATAGCACACCATCTTTGCACTAAAAACCTCTTGTAATAGCCCGCTATAACTTCGTGATTTTTAGCAACAAATCTGGCCCACTATTGGCTTTCTGTGAGATAAATCTTATATCGAACTCAGGTTAAAAAGGTAAATTGGTGTAAATAATGAAAATCAGTTTTTACCCAACCCCTAAAGGGCGCACTGATTTATCTTTTTAGACCGGACTCATAAATGTCGTAAGGAAAATGATATAAATAATCTGTCTCAGCTATAATTTAACAAAATAAATAAGATAGATGCCCCAAAGTGAGTATATCACTATATTCAGAAGCTGGAAATGAACTACCCCGCCGAAGAGCAGTGGGACAATATAGAAATTCTATTTTTTCGATGCATGCATCCGAGTACAAGGCCGGCAGATTAAACTCATTTATCCCAATACGCTATGCTTTTCCCGATAAATCGGGATTTCTACCTGTCGGCCAGGCAACTTTTAAATTTCAATGCACTATGTTTTTGAAATTTAAGCTTTACGAGTAAATAATCCTCGGGGCAAGCCTCGAGGTATTAAACCTGAAAGCGAGAATAAAAAAAATTGAAGGGAGATTGCCTATTCGTAGCGTAGGGATTCTATCGGATCCAGTTTTGCAGCTTTGTTTGCTGGTAAAATTCCTGAAACCAGTGCTACAACAAAGGTTAACACAACCCCACCGAATACCCAGATCCAGGGAACAACAAAAGAGCTTCCGGTGATCATAGACACAATATTACCAATGATGATGCCTGATATAATTCCAACAACACCACCAATTTGTGCAATAACAATGGCTTCAAACAGGAATTGATTCCTAATGGTACGCGGATGTGCACCCAAGGCCTTTCGAATCCCGATTTCGCGGGTTCTTTCTGTAACGGACACCAACATAATATTCATAAGTCCAATTGCAGCTCCAAGCAAAGTAATCAAACCAATAACAGTAGCTCCGATTCTGACTTTACCGGTAAGACCAATCAGCATGTTGGCAATATTGTCGCTTTTGATAATGGCAAATGAGTTCGGATCGCCAAGACGATCCTTTCTCACAAGGCGGAATGTGCCAGTTGCTTCGCCAACGGCTGCATCCATCTGCGAAGGATTGGTAACCATCACACTGATGTTATAATTCATGTTCGCCCTTGAAAAATACTGGCGCACATTATTAAGCGGAAGAAAACAGGACAAATCACCGCTAAAACCGGCGCTTGAGCCCTTTGATTTCAGCACACCAACCACTTTGTAACGTCCTGCGCCAATGCTGATAACATTTCCAATAGGATTAGGTATGTCCGGGAATAGCTTTTTAACTATGTCACTTCCCAAAATAACAAAGTGACTACCATCGGTCACTTCTCTTGCCTGAAAATTCCTTCCCTGCGATAAATCCAATCCGGCCGTAGCCAGGTAATTCGCATCCACCCCGGTAACTCTGATATTCGGATCGGTTTTTATTGATTTGTATTTCAACGTTGCCGTTCCGGTTCCTATAATGTTTATAGAAGTAATAGCTGGGAAAAGGTAATCTTCTTTAAATTGTTGGGCTTGTGCGTAAGTAATTACAGAATAAGGCTTTGCATTGCTTCTATGATGGCCAATATGTACCCTTAAACTCCTGTTGCTTACGTTGAACGTATTGGCGCCCATCATTGTAAAATTCTCTTTGAGAAAATAATTTATAGCTTGTATAGCAGTAAAAATGCCCACCAGTGCCATAATACCAAAAGCAATGATCATGACAGTTAAAATGGTACGAACCATGTGACTCTTAATTGAATTAAGGGAAATCCTTACATTTTCCTTGATGAGCTTAATGTTTTTCATATTTCATCTTCTTTTGGACCATAAGCCATATCTCCGGCATCACCCAAACCTGGAACAATGTAAGCCTTTGCAGTCAATTCATCATCGATGGCACAAGTCCATATCTTCATTTTCTTTTTGGAAAAACTTTTCTTCAGGTTCTCAATTCCCACGTGGCTTGCCAAAACAGAAACAACATGAATCTGGCTGGGTTCGCCCTTTTCAAGCAGTCCTTTTAATGATGCTATCAAAGAACCTCCTGTTGCCAGCATGGGATCACATAAAATTAATACACTTCCTTCAACACTGGGAGAAGAAAGGTAATCCAGTTTAATGATGAAATCTTCATCGTGATCGTACTTTCTATAGGCTGATACAAAAGCATTTCCTGAATGATCAAAATAGTTCAGCATTCCCTGGTGTAATGGAAGGCCAGCCCTCAGAATTGTGGCAAGAAGTGGATGTTCTTTAAGAACGTTCACCTTGGTGGTTCCTAAAGGTGTAATTACGTCCTTTTCAACGTATTCTAACTCTTTACTGATTTCGTATGCAAAGATTTCTCCTATCCGCTCCATATTTCGTCTGAAACGGAGCCTGTCTTTCTGAATATTAACATCCCTCAACTCAGAGATAAACTGATTTAAAATGGAATTTTTCTTTCCTAATTCTATTGCCATAAGACTGTTATTGCTACAAAAATAACGGAATAAAACCAGAATCTGTCCTCCTTGAGTAGAAACTTTTCAAAAAAGTTTTCCCCAGTTATTTAAAATACCTGAACCATCCATCAACAAATTGTTTAACTGGGAAAGGTAAAATATTATATTTCAAAACATTATAATTAACTTCTTTTGCTCCAAATCCCCGGTAAAAACGAGCCAGATTATCGTTGTTAGAGCCTTCAAAATCCAGAATCACCTGCGAACCTGCAAATTCTTCAATTACTTTGTCTATTAAAAAAGTCATCGCCCCGTTTCGCCTGGCATCTTCATTACTTCCAGAAAATAGAAAAATAAGATGTTGATTTTCCAGCAGAAAAAATATGGCAGCACATAATTCATTGTTTGATGTATAAGCGCCATAAGTAATTCCTTTTCCTTTGTGAATGGAAGTATACATTAATCTCAACAATCGCTGGTAATGGCCTTCTTTCCAGAGTTTTATTTTTCTTCCCTTATTATTTCTAAAAAGTTCAATCACCTGTTTAGGATTAAGATTTTTAGACAGGTTCAAATCCTGTTTCAGGCTGTTTTTCAAATTGCGTTTTGTATTCTGGGAATAATGTGCTGAAAGCTTCCGGTAATCATGAATCAAATCCAGCAGATGATTTTTGTTCTTTATAAGTTGGTAAGGAGACTGCAAGTCCGGATGATTATGAATATTCAGATTAACCTGAGCATAAGCATACTTTCTGGGAATATTTTGAATAAAATTAGTAACATGTTCACCCGTAAGAATATTGATAGAGAAAACGCCAAGTTGCTGAGCAAAGAAAGGTTGTAAAAGGTAACCGATTCCCCACTTTTTTCCGCCTGTCAATGGCATAACACGCTCGTAATCATTTTCTACTAAAGCTTCCCAATCGCTGTGAATTAAATTGAGATACCAGGAAAAAGCGTAAATATTGCCATTAAATGAGTGCTGGATCGCATAATCCCATTTTTGTTTATCAATTTCATTATGAAGTAGATAATGTATCATGGGGTGGCTAATTTATGTTTTAACTGTGTTTTAATCGGTCGTTGCCGTTTCAAGTAGGGATTCGTAAACCTGCCTCCACCCTTTCCATCGTTTTTCGTCACTCAACGATTCATTGTGCCATATCGAAATAAAGGTTCCATTAACATCTTTTACTTCCTGAATTAATTGTTTTACTTTTTCAACAGCCTGATCTGGAGTAAAAAACATATAATCGTTTAAGGTTCCGTCCATAACAGCAAAAGGGTGAATGCGCAATTTGGTTTCGGTTTCCAAAGTCAAATCATAAAAACGATAGGTGTCTGAAATTCCCGCACGGAATCCCACAGCGCCTGCATAACCCATACTGTAATCTTCGTGCAGGTCGTTTTCTATCAGATTTTGATAGGTATCCGGGAGCATAAGTCGCAAAAAATGCTGTCGGCTATGACGGATATCAATTTTCAACAGATCGACGAGATGAGAAAGTTCATTTTTCAGCATCTTCGGTTGTTCGGCGGAATAATAGGAAGGATGAAGCCCAACCATTGCATAGTCGGCCATCCATTTTACAAGACGCCGGAATTTCCGGTTGTGAAAATTTATGTTCTTATCAAACCTGCTGTATTGGCCAAACAGAAAAAAATAGATGGGATGCAGGTTGTATTTCTTTTGATATTCCAATTGAAGGTCGAAATTGTCAAACGGATCTTTCTGTTTCCCCAGTAGAACCATAGTTCTGGTAACCACTTCTTTAAAATCCAACTTCTTGATAGACAAGTAATAACCACCTAATATTCGGAACAGGCTTTTTTGAGAATAAGCCCACGCAGAATCGATATCATAGGTAGCGAGAAAACGAAATTTCTTTTCAGGGAAAGCAAAGTCGGGATATCTTTTTAAAATGATCTTTTTAATCTCCAAAGACCAAATGTTCACAATGGGTTTTTCCAGGATATTTAATTGCTTGCTTAAACTAAGATACGTAGTGAAACGCCCGTGTTTATCCCGAACAAAAGGAAGATATTCCTCATAACGTGTCACCAGATAGAAAATGGCCGAGAAAATATCAAATGGAAGTTCAGAGTCTGTGTCGTAAACTTGGAAAAAAGTGGGGTTTCCTGCGTATTCCGAAAAGTTAAAACTAAAGTTGCGAACTCCTCTTTCAAACAATAAACCATGGGCCCTAAAAAAAAGATCATCAGTATGAGCCTTAATACCATACATCATTTTAGGCTGGTCGGCGGACTGGAAAAAATCCAGATCTGTTGTAATTTGGTGTTTGATTTTCAATAAATTTTCAAAAACCAAATTAAACACGTATCTAACCCGGTTGGTTTCCTTCGGGACGTATATCAGAATCTCATTCATTTAGAACAAAATTAGGATTTATAGCCGGATAAAAAACAGGGATCGAAAACTATTATTGATTGAGTTCTACAAAACGATATCCCTCATCAATATAAAGCCTCTTGAATTCCGGGTCATAATGCCAGTACTTTCCATCCAGTTTTGATGCAGGAAGTTCCCTTTTAAGATAATCGTTCAGCAAATGGTCATACGTGTAATCCGCATAAGTTTTACCCAAACCTGCTGCATATTGGTATATTTTGCTAATGCTTAATTTGGTAATTTTATAAAAATACACCAGCGTTCCTTTATCATCCATAGAAAACTGACCATCAAGATTGTCAACCAACAGATTCTCAGCAAATAAAACCTTTTGGGTTTTTGGATCTTTCACCTCTGCAGGAAATACTTTGAACCAAAAACTAACATCCAAAGCATTCAGTTGTTTTTTGAATACATAAGCCTTGTTATCGAGATAGGCAGTGTCTATATATGGATAATACTGCTCTTCAAGTTCCGCCTGAGCGATATTTGCATAATAATCAGGTTTATTGGAAGGGATGGGCATCTTTCCGATAAATGGAAGAAGTCCGAATTTTTTTAACTCATCAACATAACCAATTGAAAAATAGTGAAAAAAGACAGAGTCATGAATATTCTTAACAAAATCAGAGTTTACCCATGAGAGGGAATCCATTTGTTCCTTGCTTAGATACTTGAATTTATTGGAATTTTGATACTTAAGATTGAATTTATACAGGAATGAAGGTTCGTGAATTAAGATGGTTTTATGTGTTTGCAGTATCTCTTTTGTAAATTTTTTTGCAACGCTTCGGGGAGACTGTGCTTGCAAAGGCACTCCCAGTGCTAAAAGCAAACCACTTAATAAAGCGGTTTTAAAATTCAAAACTATTCTTTTCGGCATAACTTTTCTTTTTATAGTTTACCATTTTAAACGTCCTAAGTTAATAAAAATTATCCGATGCCGACGCAAATTGATTTTATCAAACATCGTTGAGCTTTTGCAGCTCCCTTGCAAAATTCAGACCATATTCAAATGCTTTTGATTTTTCTTCATCAGAAAGTGAAAATTTAATAAAGAGCCCTTCACCAAAGAAATTAAATTTCAGTGCTTTCAGGTTCAATTCGAGTAATTGCCTGCTTTCTCCACTCCATCCAAAAGAGCCAAAGGAGCCCGCCAGCTTTTTATGGTCCCGGTAAGGGTTAACCACTGAAAACAGCTTATATATCGGTAAAAGAATATTTTGGTTAATGGTAGGACTCCCGACAATCAGTGCATTACTTTGGATCAATTTCATTTCCAGTTCTCCCAAATGGGCGTGCTCAATATCCATGAGCCCCACTTCATTATTTCCGGTGCTCAGGATTCCACGGGCAATTTCTTCAGCAATTTTTCCTGTGTTTCGATAAGCAGAAACATAAGGAATAAATATCTTATTTTTATGAGGATGAACAACAAACTTTTCTGCCCAAAGCCTTGTTAATTCTACCATTTGCTTCATATTTTTTCTTAAAATTGGTCCGTGACCCGTGCAAATGGTATCTATTTCAAGTGTATCTATTTTTTCCAATGCTTTCAACATAAATCTGCTGAAGGGTTTGATTATGACATCAAAATAGTAACGGAACGCCACACTGAAATCATCTACTTCGTCATCAAACATTCTTGCATCGGCAAAATGGCATCCAAAAGAATCGCAGCTGAAAAGTACTTTCTCATCTTCAAGATAGGTGTACATTGTATCCGGCCAGTGCAAATTCGGCGCAGACACAAACCGGAGTTTCATATTTCCAAGATCCAAAACATCTCCGTTTTTAACAGCAATTGACTCAAACTCGCCTTCAAAAATGTCTCTCAAATATTTAAGGCCTGTTGTCGTGGCCACAACTTTTGCTTTAGGAGCCAATTTTAATAAATTGAAAAGATTACCTGAATGATCTGGTTCTGTGTGATTTAAAATAATATAATCGATTTCAGCCGGATCTACCACAGCCCGTATTTTCTTTTCATAGGATTCCCAAAAAGTTTCCTTCGTAGTATCTACAATGACCTTTTTTTCAGCGTCAATAAAATAAGAATTGTAAGTAGAACCATATTCGGTGGTCATCACTACATCAAAGGTCACTAAATCATAATCTAAAACGCCAATCCATTTTACTGATGGCGAAACTTCCAGTATCTCTTGGTTATTCATACGGTTAGGAATTTATGATAAACAGGTAAACTTTCTGCAAATCTACAAAAAGCAATACCTCTGGATTACAGAAAAGACATAGATAAACGGTCTATAACATCAGGCAGAAAAACGCCTTGATGCGAATCATTAACTTTCAACATATTAAAAGGGAAAAGATAGAAGCCTGGCAAAAGGTTTTTCTGAAATTTAGAACAGTTCCATCTGAGATGTAGCATCTCCTTCCCTTTCTTCTTTTTCCTTTTCTGTCGGATGGTCTGTGGCAGGCGTTTCGTCCTTTTCAGTATTATGTTCTGCTTCAACAGATTCAATATCCTGAACATCTTCTATCTCATTTACAGGAACATCTTCTACTTCAGACACTTCAGGTTCCGGAGGTTCATAAGGGATGGGTTCTATCAGCTTAAGCTTCTTGATTGTTTTATCTCCCAGGCGTTTTCCACGTGCTCGGAACCCTTTTATCCCAATGTAATCTGCCAATGGCACAACCTGAAGGGTTAATTCAGAACTCGACTTGGATTCAACTTCCATTTGAAGCCTTGGAAGATAGTCCAGCGAAAAAAGAACTAATTCGGAACCCTTTGATTCTGAGATAAATAAATTCTTTTTATTGATGGGTGTTCCTTCCTCAATCTGGAAACGCTTTGCATAATACTTTTCATTTGATCCATCAAAATAAACGATAGTAATAACTTTTTCAGGGTCAAACTTTTCAAGGTACAGAAGTTCGTCTTCAAAGTGTGTTGAGAGGTTAAAACCGATCAATTTGAATTCTCCGGTGGATAAAATCATCAATATTTTATCTTCACCTTTGAAAGCGCCAAGATGACGGCCTCTTTCATCTGAGTTGAGCCGCCTTACAGTTTCATCATACCAGATATCACGGGCTCCAAGCGTTGAAACACCCTCTTCTCTTTTAACAATATTCCGCACAGGAACGCGGCTTAAAATATTCCCCCTCGAAGCTCTCCCTTTAATGGCAATTTCGCTGAAATCAAAATCGAAGCTTGTCTTTTTCATTTTAGGGCGGGGCCGAAGATTTACACGAATTACTTCGGCCTCACCGTTGGGATTTGCCGTGAAATAAACAACTTTGGAGTTGTCATTTCCTTTGGTAAGATCATAAGTCTTATCTCGTGTAACTCCTTTTACTGCAAAACGTTTCACATAAAGTTTGCCCTGCTTTCCATCTCGATAAACCGCATTGTAGGTGGTACGGTTATCATTTTTCTTAAAAATATTGATGTACAGAATGTCATTACCGATAAACACTTTTTCCGCGACTTTAGTAACAAGGAAAGTTCCATTTTCTTTAAAAACGATAATATCATCCAGATCAGAGCAATCGCAGACAAATTCATCTTTCTTTAATCCTGTACCTGCAAAACCTTCTTCCCTGTTCACATAGAGCTTCTCGTTGGAAACCGCCACCATCGAAGCCTGGATATTATCAAAATTTCTCGACTCTGTTTTTCGTTCCTTGCCTTTTCCGTATTTCTTTTTAATTTGACGGTAGTAGTTAATTGCATAATCTACAAGATGTTCTAAATGATTTTGAACTTCTTCCATCTCTTCTTCCGTCTTTTTGATTTGCTCTACAGCCTTAAAGGCGTTGAATTTTGATATCCGTTTGATTTTGATTTCCGTAAGACGAACCAGATCGTCTTTCGTAACTTCCCTTTTCAGATTCTTTTTAAATGGTTCCAAACCTTTATCAATCGTGCTTAACACGCATTCCCAGGTTTCGCATTCCTCAATAAGAAGGTAAATCCGGTTTTCAATAAATATCTTTTCAAGAGAAGCAAAATGCCATTGGTCATTGAGTTCACCCAGCCTGATTTCCAATTCTTTTTTCAGAAGATAAACTGTACTATCCGTATTGTTTCGAAGAATTTTCTTTACCGAAATAAAGTCCGGTTTACCGTCTAAAATAACGCAGGAATTGGGAGAAATAGAAACTTCACAATTGGTAAATGCATAGAGTGCGTCGATGGTTTGATCGGGAGAAACATTATTGGCAAGGAAAATGACGATTTCGACATTTTCCGCCGTATTATCATCAATTTTCTTGATCTTGATCTTCCCTTTATCACTGGCCGCAACGATAGAATCAATTAATGAGGAAGTGGTTGTGGAAAACGGTATTTCATTGATAACCAGCGTCTTCTTGTCTCTTTGTGAAATTTTTGCCCGCACCCGGACTTTCCCTCCACGCAATCCTTCGTTATACCTGGAAAAGTCCGCCATGCCTCCGGTATTGAAATCGGGACAAAACTCAAAATCTTTTCCCTGGAGGTATAAAATCGATGCATCGATAAGTTCATTGAAATTGTGAGGTAAAATCTTGGATGCAAGTCCTACAGCAATACCTTCAACGCCTTGAGCAAGTAACAAAGGAAATTTAACCGGAAGGATTACAGGCTCCTTATTTCGGCCATCGTAAGAAGCTTTCCAAGCAGTTGTTTTAGGGTTAAAAACCACATCTTTTGCAAACGCGGACAAACGGGCTTCAATATAACGGGGTGCTGCAGCACTGTCTCCCGTAAGCACATTGCCCCAGTTTCCCTGAGTTTCTATTAGCAAATCTTTCTGACCTAACTGAACAAGTGCATCACCAATAGAGGCATCACCATGCGGGTGAAACTGCATAGTTTGTCCAATCAGATTAGCCACCTTATTAAAGCGTCCGTCGTCCAGACGGTACATGGCATGAAGAATTCTTCGCTGAACAGGTTTTAGGCCATCCGTTATTTCGGGAACGGCACGCTCCAGAATTACGTAAGATGCATAATCCAGAAACCAGTTTTCATACATTCCATGAAGATACAACTGTCGCGAGTCATCGTCCGATCTTTCCGGCCTCCACGGTTGTTCTTCACCTTCATGTAATTCTTCTTGCTCGTCCATTCACTCTATTGATTAAAAACCATTTAAGGTTAAATATCAGAAAAACAGCTCCAGTCAAAGAGAGCCGTGTATGTCGATTTTAAGGATGCGAAGATAATAAATCGTTTGGAATCTTGATACTGTCAGAACTCCAAACCTACTCTGTTGGGGAAAAATAGTCATTTTAGGAAGTCAAAATTTAAAAACCATGACTTTATAACTGAGTTTATTTAAAAAAAGAGCCGCTTTATCTTTTAAAGACAAAGCGGCTGCCAAATCCAAAATAAGTAAGCAGTTTTAAATAATACCCTGATCAAGCATTGCGTTGGCAACTTTCAGGAATCCTGCAATATTTGCGCCTTTTACATAATTGATGTAACCGTCTTCTTCTGTTCCGTATTGAATACAAACAGCGTGAATAGAGTTCATAATGGTCTTCAGTTTCTCATCTACTTCCGCATCAGACCATGATAGTTTCATAGCATTTTGAGACATTTCGAGTCCCGAAACAGCTACTCCGCCTGCGTTTACTGCTTTTCCAGGTCCAAAAGGAATTTTGTTTGCATGGAAAGTATTTACAGCTTCGGGAGTACATCCCATATTAGAAACTTCTGCAACTACTTTTACCCCGTTTTCAATTAGCATGTTGGCATCATCACCATCAAGTTCATTTTGAGTTGCACAAGGCATAGCAATGTCGCAATTCACTTCCCATGGACGTTTTCCGGGAACAAATGTTGATTCCGGGAATTCATCTGCATAAGGGGCAACGATATCCTGGTTTGAAGCTCTCAATTCAAGGAGATAACCAATTTTTTCACCTGAAATACCTTCCGGGTCAAAAATGTACCCGTCAGGGCCGGAAATAGTAACGACTTTCCCACCAAGTTCGGTAACTTTCAAAGCAGCACCCCAGGCTACGTTTCCGAAACCTGAAAGGGTAACAATTTTCCCTTCATAAGTTTCATCACTTACAGCCAGCATATCTTTGGTAAAATAAACGCCACCGAAACCAGTAGCTTCAGGACGAACAAGACTTCCGCCCCAGCCCAGACCTTTTCCGGTAAGAACTCCAGTATTTTCACGGGCAAGTTTTTTATACATGCCGTACAAATATCCGATCTCTTTTCCGCCAACGCCAATATCACCGGCAGGAACATCTGTTTCAGGTCCGATAAGTTTCCATAATTCCAGCATAAAAGCCTGGCAGAAACGCATGATTTCGTTATCTGATTTCCCTTTGGGATTAAAATCGGAACCGCCTTTGCCACCACCCATCGGGAGCGTAGTCAGAGAATTTTTAAAGATCTGTTCAAAGCCCAAAAATTTCAAAATACTCAAGTTTACGCTTGGGTGAAAGCGAAGCCCGCCCTTGTAAGGTCCTATTGCATTATTGAATTGAACACGGTACCCAAGGTTCACCTGAACTTTTCCTTCATCGTTAACCCACGGCACTTTAAACGCCAGGATTCTATCTGGTTCAACCAAACGCTCGATGATTCCGGCAGTTTCAAAGTGAGGATTTTCTTCAACCACGTCCACTATGGATTCAAGCACTTCACGTACTGCTTGAAGGTACTCTGATTCACCTGGATGTTTTTTTTCCAGGTTGTTCATAATTAGGTCAAGATTCATAACTTTTATTTAAATTTTACAATTACAAAATTGTTTTTCACAATTTGAAGCGACAAAATTAAACCATATTTCAGTGCTGTTCTCTTTTTTAGTCAAATTATGTGAATTCATATCTGTTTGAAATGAATTAAAATACAGCTTGTATTAGATTGAATATAAGCATATTGCAAGACAAAATTTTTGAATTCTCATAAAATAGCATGCTGTATCCTGCTTAAAACAAAAAAACAGGAAAAACCTTAGATGAGTTTACGTAATTCACTTATCTTAATTTATCTTTATATCCTCAAAAAATGAGATGGCTATTTTGGGCAGTCGCACCATAAATCTTCTTTTTGATTGTTGAATAAAATTACAAGCTCATGTATTTTTCAGACAAAATACTAAAATTCTACAAGGAACTGGAAATTAAAGAGAATCTTCCCAACGGCATTGAAGTGATGAATCCTTTCCAGAATCCTGAAACTTGGCGTGTTTGCCACGAATTTTATTCAAAATATTACAAGGATCAAAAGCGAAGGCGAATTATCCTGGGCATCAATCCTGGAAGGTTTGGAGCTGGTGTTACGGGAATTCCGTTTACCGATCCGGTGCACCTGGAGCAAAATTGTGGTATTCAAAACGCTTTTGATAAGAAACCCGAACTCTCATCTATATTTATCTATTCATTGATCAATCATATGGGCGGCCCTGCTCATTTTTACAAACACTATTACATAGGCGCTGTAAGCCCTTTGGGGTTTGTCAAGGATAACAAAAATTTTAATTATTATGATCAAAAATCTCTGGAAAGGAGCCTGAAACCATTCATTATCAAAACCCTGATCCAGCAGATTGCCCTGGGAGTAGGGACACAAAAATGTTTCTGCCTTGGGCTGGGTAAGAATTTTGAATACCTGCAAACCCTGAATGCAGAGCTGAAAATCTTTAAAGAAATTATTCCCCTTCCCCACCCCAGATGGATCATGCAATACCGCCGTCCGCATCTGGTGACATTTTTGGATGACATACGCAGACAACTGAGCATTTGACATCCTTCCTGACAAAGCTGACAGGATTTCTATTCAGGAATAATTTTACCAATTACTATCTATCACCTTCATTTACAGTTAGCTGTGAATCTTTTTACAGTATTGTCAGTGGCATAATTTGTGATGCTCTGGTGACATATTTCACTTAAAATTCAATTAAAATGACATTACCTACAACCTTAAAACATGTTGCTTCAGAAGCCGATTTCTCAGAAATTTTGAACGATCATGAAAATGTAATGATTTGCTGTGGACGTATGGGGCCCATGTGTGTTCCGATATATGCAGCTATGGAAGAACTCCAGCCAGAATACTCAAATGTTGAATTCAGAGACATGGCTTTTGACAGCCCGGACGCACACGTTATTAGAGAATTACCTGAATGCCGTGGGTTTATGGGACTTCCGTTCACTGTTTATTTTAAAAATGGTAAAGTGGCCGCCGCTACCAGCAGTATTCAGTCGAAAGAGCAAATTACCACTATTCTCGACCGGGAATTTAAATAGGACATCTTCCGCTTCTCCGGAAAAGTAACACTCTATAAGACAAAAGTCTATAAAAATTAAAGGTCGGTGATGGTTTTAGAAACTGTTATCGGCTTTTTTAAAAATCACTAAAATGAATCAAAATCAATATGATGTAATCATCCTGGGAGGCGGCCCGGCCGGTCTGACTGCTGGAATTTACCTTGCCCGAGCAAAATCAAATGTGTTGATCCTGGATACGGGAATTCCTGGTGGGCAGATGATCCTCACTTACGAAATTGCCAATTACCCTGGTTTTGAAAGTATCTCCGGATATCAGCTTTCATCAAATATGGCGAAGCAGTCCAAATCATTTGGATGCACCATCAAATCCAATGTAAAAATATCTCAGATCAACTTTGGAAGAGATGTTCACGAAATTGCCTTGGAAAATGGTGAAGCTTTCAGCGCTCCCGCTCTGATACTGGCTACAGGGGGCCGTTCACGTATGCTGAACGTGCCGGGTGAAACTGAATTCAAAGGACGGGGTATTTCATATTGTGCTACTTGTGATGGCGATTTTTTCCAGGATAAAGAGATTGTGGTCGTAGGCGGTGGAAATTCTGCCCTGGAAGAAGCAGTCTCACTGACTAAATATGCCAGCAAAGTAACCATCCTTCACGAATTTGATCATTTCCAAGCATTTGAACAAGCTATAAAAGAAGCCAAAGATCATCCAAAAATCCATTTCATCATGGAATCGCATATCACAGGTTTCTTTGGAGATGAAAGCCTGCATAAAGTTCGATACAAAAACCTGGAAACCGGCACAGAAAACGAGCTTCTTGTTGACGGAGCTTTTATTTTTATTGGTTATGAAGCAAACACGAGTGCATTCAGGAACAGCGACGTAAAACTAAACCAGTGGAATGAGATCATAACGGACGAAAAACTTCAGACCAACGTGTCCGGAGTTTTTGCTGCCGGGGATTGCAGGGTAAAACAATACCGCCAAATCACCACAGCCGTCGCCGACGGCACAGTTGCCGCATTGAACGCTATGAGCTACGTTCGTGAAAAGAAATAGTTTCAGCTATTTTGTAACCACAAGAAAATCATGTCATTTTCTTAACAACCAAAAATATCTTGGGTGACAATTTGCAGGATAAAAAAGGCTTTCAAAACAAATCCGCAAGGCGTAAGGTTTTGATTTCTTAATTTTTCCCATACATTTGCGCTTGAAAAAATTCGCTCTATGCTTGATCACGCATTAATTGGGCCCCAACAGCATTGGCTCCTCTGGGCAACACTGGTATTTGCAGCCACTTTTGGAATCTGGGCCGAGCAAAAAACCAAATGGGGAAACAAACTATCCGCAGTAGTAGTCACCATTTTACTGACATTTATATTATCGAATCTTTCCGTAATTCCAACAACTTCAACTACTTATGGCATAGTCTGGTCATACCTGGTGCCTTTGGCTGTTCCTCTGTTGTTGTTCAGGGCAAACATTTCCCGAATTATAAAAGAATCCGGTCCTACGCTGATAGCCTTCGCGATCGGTGCCATTGGTACAATAGCAGGGACCATCATCGCTTTTAAGACTATTCCATTGGGAGAAGAAGGCTGGAAACTTGCTGGGATATTCTGCTCTACATATATTGGAGGTTCTATGAACTATGTGGCAACTTCAGCGGCACTTCAGTTGCACAATAGCAATCTTCTGACTGCCGGGGTTGCTGCGGATAATCTGGTAATGACCATCTATTTTCTAATACTTTTTGCCCTTCCATCGATAGCCTTTCTGAAAAGAAATTATAAAAATAGCCATCAAAAAGAAGCAGAACTGGCTGAAAATCAAGATTTTAGTTTTGATAACGGCGATCAAAATCCAGGCTTACTGGATATGGGAAAAGCCTTAACAATTGGGTTGATTGTTTCCGGCATCGGTTTTCTTTTACAAGAAGTAATTGGAATTAAAGGCAGCGCCATTCTGATTATAACGTTGATGATTATTGCCATTGCCACTATTGCACCAAAACAGATGAACAGCATCAAAGGCGCTGACCTCATAGGAACCTTTCTAATGCAGATATTTTTTGCCGCCATTGGCGCCAGTGCTAACATTTATATTGTAATGAAATATGGACCGATCTTGTTTCTCTTCGCCGGATTAATCCTGTTCGTACACCTGATATTTATTTTGGTGTTCGGAAAGCTGTTTAAGCTGGACCTTGCGGAGATTGTCATCGCATCAAACGCCAATATGGGCGGGCCTACTACGGCTGCAGCCATGGCGGTCGGACGCCGCTGGAAATCTTTAGTTATTCCTGCTATTTTGTGCGGTACGCTGGGTTATGCCATCGCCACCTTTATCGGAGTAGGCATGGGATACTTTTTGCGATAAATCACTGGTTTTCAGAGGTAATATTTTTCGAATGGACTTAAATCAAGATTTAAAACATAAAACCTGACATGAAATTGTTAATGATATATTGCGAGCGTTTTTCTTACAATCCAAAAAGTAAAACGCTGGATGATTTTCCTGAAATTACTGAGAAAGGAAGTTTTGAAAATGCCCTGATAGCTTTTATCCAGGCAGAAGCCGAAGATGAGGAAAATATGAAATCAACAGAAACCAAGCTGGTTAAGAACCTAAAATGGGCCGCCAAAAAGAATTCGACTCAGCATGTTGTACTTCATTCCTTTGCACATCTATCTGAAAGCAAAGCCGATCCGTTTTTTACAAAAGAACTTTTCGATAAAGTCGAAGCACGGATGAAAAATGTAGATTATCAATGCGATCAAACGCCTTTCGGATATTTTCTCGATCTTGTAGTTGAAGCTCCGGGAAATTCTGAAGCACGGATATTCAAAAGCTTTTAACGGAAAATCAGTCTTTAAAAAGATTTTTCTCTTTAATGATATTGGCAATGGTCATGGGAACATATTTTTCCCATTTAGGATTGTTCTTTTGGATCATTTTCAGAACTTCCCTTGATTTTATTCTTAGTTGATCGGCCAAACCACTCTCTATATCAAGAATGTAATGATTTTTGATAAGATATTCATAAAGTGGACGATACTTCTCTTCGATATTAATGTTTTCTGCGGTAATGGGTTCATTCTTTTTCCCGGATTTCAGCAATGTGGGATAGATATAAAATTTCAGATTATCCGGGAACATTTTCCCCAGCGCTTCCAGTAACCCACCCTTTAAGTTTTTGTAATACTTATCATCCATCACCTTTTCCAGCGTAGGAACGCCCATTACAATACGTAGTTTTTTCATCTTGAACTGGCCAAAGAACTCCACCAAATGGTAATACTCCCTAATGTCAGAGACCATCACATTCTGTCCGATTTCATTGAGCATGTTAACACGTTCAAGGAAATCTTTTTCGTCGATTTCTTTGCCTTTGGAGAGCAAGTTATTCAATGTTATTTCACAGAAAGACAACGTATTATCTTCTTGGTAATCTTCATCTTTTTTGAAAAGTTCTATGCTTTTGCTCAAGATATCCCACGAGATGTATGTGATCGGCCTGAAACTTCCACGAAAAGCCAACACATTCTTTTTATAAAGCATATCGGAAGGTTGCTGCACATTACCTCTTTTATCGAACATGATGGCATGAGACATTCCTGTTTTTACCAATTGAACCGCCAGCAACCGGTTATTGACATAATTCAGCTCCGGTCCTGACATGCGGATTGCATTGATGCTAAAACGATCCCTTGAAAGATTGTCAATCATTGATTCCAGAAAAAGCTGCGGTTTATCGTAGTAATGAATTCCTGCATAGATCAGGTTTACCCCAAGAACACCAAGGGTAGCTTGTTGCAGTTGCCCGTCGTTTTCCAGCAGCTTCACATGCATGATAATGGTATTGGGCTTACTGTTTGGTGTAAGTTGGAATCGCAGTCCCAGCCAACCGTGACTGTAATTTGTTTTTTGATAATTCAGAACTTCCACCGTATCGGCATAGACAAAAAAACGTGTGTCCGGTTTTTTGCCCGAAAGCACTTCTTCCAATTCATCATATTCCCGGTTAAGCATCTTATCCAAGCGGTCTTCCGAAACATGGCGCTCACTCTTTTGGGTGCAGTAATTGGCATCGCTAAAGAGCTTATCGTAAGCAGAAATGGTCTTTGCGATGGTTCCTGAAGCGCCACCAGCCATAAAGAAATGACGCGCGACTTCCTGTCCGCCTCCAATTTCGGCAAAGGTTCCGTAAAAATTACTATCCAGATTAATTTGCAGGGCTTTTCTCCCTGTGGGTAAAATATCGTGTGTCATAGCGTCATTTTACTTAAAACAGGCTTTCTGATTTTGAATGTGCAAAAGTAAGCATTAACCTTTGAACTTACTTATTCTGTAACAGGCCTTCCAGCTCTTTTATTTCGTCCCTGAGCCGGGCAGCTTCAATAAAATCCAAAGTTTTAGCGGCTTCCCTCATGTCTTTTTTGCTTTTTTCAATGGCTTTCTTTATCTCATCGCAGCTCATGTATTGAACCACGGGATCTGCTGCAATTCCGGAAATATTTTCATTGATATAGGCTTTTTCAGGTATCCCTTTATTGCCAGCAATCGCCGTTTGTCCCATAATAGAATCAATGGATTTGATGATCTGAGTGGGTGTAATTCCATGTTCTTCATTGTATGCCAGCTGCTTAGATCGCTTACGGTCGGTTTCATCCAAAGTCCGTTGCATGGACTGGGTGATCTTATCAGCATAGAAAATAACCTTACTGTTGATATTTCTTGCTGCCCTGCCTGCTGTCTGGGTCAGGGAACGCTCCGAGCGCAAAAAGCCTTCTTTGTCAGCATCTAAAATGGCCACCAGGGAAACTTCTGGCAGATCAAGTCCTTCACGCAACAAATTGACGCCAACCAGCACATCAAAATTTCCCAACCGTAGATCACGCATGATCTCAATCCGTTCCAGCGTCTCAACATCGGAATGGATGTACCGTGTCTTAATATCCAAATTAATCAGGTATTTTGTAAGCTCTTCTGCCATTCGTTTTGTAAGCGTTGTTACCAGAGTACGGCTTTTTTCTTTTGTTACTTTGCTAATCTCATCCAACAGATCATCAATTTGATTCAAGCTTGGCCTGACTTCTATTTCAGGTTCCAAAAGCCCTGTTGGGCGAATAAGTTGTTCTACCACAATACCTTCCGACTGCTGCAATTCATAATCCGCCGGAGTGGCACTCACATAAATGGTTTGTCTTGTAATTTGCTCAAATTCATCGAATTTCAAAGGCCTGTTGTCCATTGCCGACGGCAATCTAAACCCATATTCCACCAGATTCTGCTTTCTGGACTGGTCGCCGCCATACATGGCGCGGATTTGGGGAATCGTAACATGACTTTCATCAATAATAGTGATATAATCGTCGGGGAAGTAATCCAGCAGGCAGAAAGGCCTGGAACCAGGCTTACGACTATCAAAATAACGAGAATAATTCTCAATTCCGGAACAATAGCCTAACTCCCGCATCATTTCAACATCATAAGTCACACGATCCAGTAAACGTTTAGCTTCCTGATGTTTACCAATGTCATGGAAATAATCAACATGCTTTTGCAAGTCCAATTGGATTTCCATCAAAGCAGACTTCATTTTGTTTTGTGAAGTGATAAAAATATTGGCAGGATAAATGGTAATATTTTCCAGGTCCTCAATTCTTTTCCCCGAAAGGGGATCGATGGATTCAAAAGATTCGATTTCATTGCCCCAGAAAACAATACGAAATGCCCTTTCAGCATAAGGAGGGAAAACATCCACCGTATCGCCCCTGACGCGAAAATTACTCCGGCCCAATTCCACATCATTGCGAGAATACAAGGCATTTACCAGCAACTGTAACAACTTGTTACGGCTCAGCATCTGCCCCTTCAGAAGATGAATTACGTTACTTGAGAAATCTTCTGGATTTCCAATACCATAAATACATGATACTGAAGAAACTACAATAACATCCCTTCTCCCAGACAACAAAGAAGAAGTAGCGCTAAGCCTGAGTTTTTCAATCTCTTCATTGATAGAGAGGTCCTTCTCAATGTAAGTATTGGTAACAGGGAGGTATGCTTCGGGCTGGTAGTAATCGTAATAGGAAACAAAGTATTCCACGGCATTTTCAGGAAAAAACTGCTTGAACTCGCCGTATAACTGGGCAGCAAGTGTTTTGTTATGGCTCAGGATTAACGCCGGCCTCTGTACTTTTTCAAGCACATTGGCCACGGTAAAAGTCTTGCCGGAGCCTGTAACACCAAGCAGAACCTGTGCGTCATCGCCACGTCGCAAGCCCTCCATCAGCTGTTTGATAGCTTCAGGCTGATCGCCTGTGGGCCTATATTCGGAGTTTATTTTGAATTCCATTTCCCTGACAAAAATAAAGGAATATTTGCAAGGATGGTGGAACTAAAAATCTATTTTTAAAACCTGCTTATAAGAATTAG
>CAZPPK010000043.1:0-19578 GCA_964588415.1 uncultured Lentimicrobiaceae bacterium | reverse complement strand
AACCCGGTATTTATCAACATTCACATTGATTTTCTGTTAATTACAGCGTGTTTTTAGAAAATCAGCAGACCCTAAATAGAATTGTTCTTGCATTAAATGTTAACGTTGAAATTGACTCCGGTCAAGGATACAAATATTAGCAGCGAGACGTATCCAAGTTTCTTTACACTTTGTGAAACAGTATCAAAGATTCTCATTTATTTGCCTTCCCCGGAAGTATAAAACCGGGCTTTAAAAGTTGTTCGATAATTCCATCCAGCGTTAAAATCAAATCCGGCGGATTATGCTGAATGGCAGACTTTGGCATAAAGGGGCTTTCTGATTCAGCGGGGTCCTGCACTATGGTAAAGCCCCCCCCCTTCTTAATATAACTCATTCCTTCTGAACCGTCGGCATTGGCCCCCGTCAGCAAAATACCAATAAGATGTTCCTTATAAGTATCTGAAGCGGTTTGAAACAACACATCAATAGAAGGCCTGGAATAATTCACTTTGTCTTCTACCGAGAACGAGAGTGTTTTATCGGTCTCCACTAACATATGGTAATCAGGTGGTGCAACATAGGCTGTCCCGGGAAGAATAATTTCCTTTTCATCTGCTTCTTTTACCCTAATTTGGGAAATCTTGTCAAGGATCACTGTAAGGTAATTCTCCGATACCGGACTTATGTGCTGCACAATGAGAATGGGACAAGAAAATTCTGCCGGAAGAGCAGGCAAGAGCTGCTTTAGTACTTGCAGTCCCCCGGAAGAAGCCCCAATAACAATTGCCTGATATGCTGGCGAATTACTCATGAGCCTTTTTATAAATTTTCTCGCGCGCGTCTATCACTTTGTACTGACCTGAAATATCAGAGAAAGAAATCGTTTCTTTGGAGCCCAAACCCAGAAATCCACCTGTGACAAGACTTTCGTTGAAAAGATTGAGTACTTTATTTTGCAAATTTCTGTTAAAATAGATCAATACATTTCTAGAAATAACCATATTTACTTCTGCAAAAACGCCATCGGTTACCAGGTTATGTTCCGCAAAAACCATGTTTTTGGTAAGGCTCTTATCAAAGATTACAGAACTGTTGGTTGCCCGATAATAATCCGAAAAAGATTCCCGCCCCCCTGACTTTTGATAGTTTGAAGTGTATTCCTTAATGTGTTTAATGGGGAAAGTTGCCTCCCGCGCACTTTTTACTACTCTCGGATTGAAATCGGTGGCGTAGATCTGCGTTCTGTCGTACAAGCCTTCTTCCTTCAGTAAAATAGCCAATGAGTACACTTCTTCTCCCGTGGAACACCCTGCATGCCAAATTTTTAAGTAAGGATAGGTAGTTAAAATTCCGGTTACCTTATTTCTGATAGATTTGTAAAAACCCGGGCTTCTGAACATTTCCGTAACGTTGATGGAAAGCTCCCGCAACAATTCATCAAACCATTTCTTTTCGATGAGAAGATAATGCTGTAAGCTTGAAATATTGGGCAGGCCTTTATTTGCAATATAATGAAGTACCCGTCTCTTGATGTGTGCCCTGCTATAATCGCGGAAGTCATAGCCATATTTCAAAAATATTGCCTGCAGAAGCAATTCAAGCTCCACACTTTCTGAGTACGAGCTTTCCAAATCAGGATTATGAATCTTTATACCCGACATTTCTATTTGTAAAGCCACACCCTGAGAAGAGATATCAGCTTTTCCTTTTCCACAGGTTTCGATAAATATTCATTGGCACCAGCAGCAAGACACTTTTCACGGTCGTCTTTCAGGGCTTTTGCCGTGAGGGCAATAATGGGGAGCTTTTCATATTTTGCCTCCTTTCTGATGAGCCGCATGGCTTCATAGCCATCCATTTCAGGCATCATAATATCCATCAGAACGAGGTCAATCTGATCATTTGCTTTTAATTTTTCAATACCTACTTTCCCATTTCTTCCTACCAACACACTGATGTCATAGCTTTCCAGTAAACTCGACAACGCGAAAACATTCCGCATATCGTCATCAACGATCAATACGGTCTTCCCTTTCAGAATATTGCCCTTTCCGTGAACTTTTTCGAGCATTTTCTTTTTCTCATCATTAAAATCGGTGTCAACCTGATGCAAGAATAAAGTGGTCTCGTCCAGCAGCCTTTCAAAAGAATGAGCTCCCTTAAGGATAATACTTTTTGCATATTTTTTTAGATGATTGTTTTCTTCTTCTGTAAGTTCATGGCTGGTATAAATCACAACGGGAACCTGCCTGGGGGATTCCAGTCTTCGCATTTTCTCCAGGACTTCAAACCCGCTCATTCCTTTCAGCCCAAGATCTAGGATCATACAATCGAAATCTCCTTTCGCTAAATGATCGAGCGCATTTTCACCATCTTCTACAGAAATGATTTCCAATGAATTATTTTCCAGAAGTTTTTCCAGGCTTTTCCTTGTGATCTTTTCATCCTCCACTATCAATAGCTTCTTTAGAGGCTTGGAAATAGCTGCTTCAATTTTATTAAATACCTGATCCAACTGCTCTTTGGTAACCGGTTTAATCAAATACCCAATGGCGCCTTTGCGCATTAAATCCATATCGAAGTTTCTGGCGGAGATCACGTGAACAGGAATCGGCCGGGTCTTGAGATTATCTTTAAGTTTCTCTATTACTTCCTTGCCGTCCATTCTGGGGAGGCCCATATCTAAGATAATGGCATCCGGTTTGTAATAATCTGTATCATATAAACCTGTCTCGCCATCAGGAGCTATAATTCCCTTAAAACCATGTTCATGTGCCAGATTCAACAAAACGCCTGCAAAACTCAGATCATCCTCAATGATAAGAATAATCTTATCTTTCTTGGAAAGGTTATTCTGGTCATCATGCAGTTCCACCGGAGTGGCCGATTTCTTTTCCTGAATTTTTACATCAGGAGCCCTGGCTTCCACAACCACCTGACTTTTTTCCTTCACTGCCACAGTTTCCTTATCAGAAGTTACAGGATGTTGCTTATAAGTCAAAGGCAGGAACAATGTAAAGGCAGAACCTTTATTTTCTTCACTTACCAAATTGATAGCTCCACCAAGCAAGTGGGAGAAACTCCTTGAAATACTGAGTCCCAACCCTGTGCCACCATACTTACGACTCGTGGTACCGTCTGCCTGGTTAAAAGCATCAAAAATCAATTCCTGTTGCTCTTTCGGAATACCAATACCAGTATCAGTAACAGTCATAGTGATCAATTTAGGCTCGTGCAATCCAAGTATTGAAATCACAGCAGGATCATCCTCCACTCCTACCCTTAGTGTGATATTTCCTTCTTCTGTAAATTTTATCGCATTAGAAATAAGATTCTTAATAATCTGCTGAACACGTTGAATATCCGTTTCAAAAAATGCAGGTACTTTTTTTGAAACATCAATAATGAGTTCCAATCCCTTTCCTTCCAAAACGGGTTTAAAGCTGTTTTCTACAAATTCAGTAATATCCTGTATATACATGCGTTCAACATTCAGTTCCAGTTTCCCGGATTCAACTTTGGAAAGATCAAGGATATCATTGATCAGGCTTAACAGGTCAAGGCCGGAAGAATTGATGGTTTTGGCAAACTCCCGTTCTTTATCACTCAAATGTTTGTTTTTGTTTTCATCCAGCAATTGCGAAAGTACGATGATGCTATTCAGCGGAGTACGAAGCTCGTGCGACATATTGGCCAGAAATTCTGATTTATAACGGCTTGCCCGTTCCAAATCGCTGGCTTTTTTCTCAATTTCTTTCCTGGCCTCTTCCAATTCAAGATTTTTCTTTTTTATCGCATCCCTCTGAATTTCCAGTGCTTTGGTTCTCTCTTCAAGTTCTTCATTAGTAACTTTGAGTTCCTCCTGTTGTGTTTGCAGGTTTTCTTCTGAATGTTTTAGGGCTTCAGTTTGTTCCTGTAACTCTTCATTGGTTTGGCGAAGTTCTTCCTGTTGTACTTCAAGGATCTTGGCCTGTTCCTGGGTCTGAGATAGAAACTCCTGTAATTTAATGTGCGAGTTCAGTGTGATAATGGCAAGCGCCAGATCCTGAACAGCAAGATCGATAAATTGTAACTGTAATGGCGTAAATATGTTCACCGAACCTATTTCCATCACTCCTACAACCTGATTTTCAAAAGAAAACGGTACAATAGCCAGGTTTCGGGGTTCTTTTTTCCCAAGTCCCAGATCAACAAGCGGTGTATTGGGTTCTTTATGGCTGATGACAGTTCTCTTTTCATTAACAAAAGCTTGTCCGATCATTCCTTCGCCAGGTTTATAATCTGGGAGAATATTCTCCTTGTCAGCGGAAATAGCATAAGTAGCTGACAACTTAAGGATATCTTCATCCTCATTATACAGATAAATCAATCCCACCTGAGCACTGAGATAATCTGAAAAGAAAGTGATAATGGCATTGCTTAGCTCTTTAATGTCACTTTTTCCTTTAAGGACACCGTCCAGCTCATTAAGGCCTGATTTGACCCAATCTTCATTCTGAAATTTTTCTGCATTTTTCCGCAGGGTCTCGGTCATTTTGAAAAGAGCCTTGCCAAGAGCATCACTGGAGCTTCTTGGTTTGATAAACGTGTTGTAATCGCCTTCAGCAATCTGATCAGCTTGTGCCACCACAGACCGGAAACTTTCCACCATTTGGTTGATAGATTTTGCCAAAACGTCTTCTTCGCTTCTTTCCTGAACGGTTTCAGAGAAATCGCCTTTTGCCACGAGTTTTGCCACATCCGCATAACTTATAAGAGCTTTTACCAGTTTATTGAAAGTATCCTTCATTTCACCGATTTCATTTTGTGGTGCTTTGACATCTTTTTCAAGTAAATGGCCTGTGGAGATCTTTTTCCCCCAGGAAGAAAGCTGTTTTATAGGATTTACAAACCAGCGTGTAACCAGAACGGAGATTAAAATTACTACAAGAATGGTGATGAGAAAACTAATCTTCACCATTTTAGATAGTTTCCTGGCGTATGCAAATGCTTCTGAATGTGATATTTGTTCTATTAATGCCCAATGCACTCCATACTTTTCCAGTTTGTTCAGGTTCCGGTATATGCCAAGCACATAATTCCCTTTTTCGTCGGCATTATAAGTCGTGACGCGTTCTTCATCCAATTCGTTGGCTTTCAGGTAGGCTTTATCATCCCTATGTTGTAAATAGTCGAGCCATTCCATTGTTTTCTTATTGACTATTTTCTCCTTTAAAATGTCCTTATCACTTCCAAAGCGGGTAGAAGATCGCAACCTCAGATCGCTTCCAATCAGAAAAGCTTCACCTGTTTTTCCATAACCTGCCTCCTGCTGTATCATCCGGTTGATACTGTTCACGGTAATTTGCAGTGCCATAACTCCGATCACCTGATCCCCATCTTTTACCGGTACTGTAAAAAACCCTGAAATAATCCCAAGGCTGGGGCTGTAATGTTCCAGGTCGGAAAACAGCATCTTATTCTCTTCCAGGCTTTTCCTAACGGTAACGGCAAAAAGAGAATTATTCAAATTTCCCTGAAAAAGGTTTGTTCCCAAATCGTTATCAGGTTTTGTCCTGAAAAGGATATTTCCATGAGTATCCATAAATATCATGTCATAGAATCTCTGGAGTTTCAGCGACGGAACAATCTCTTCCATTAATTGTTTGGTTTCTTTTTTCCATTCAGCAGATTTTACAAACTTTTCAGCACTCATTTTACTTTTATGGAAATCTTCAGCAAGCTTGACAAACTGTTCCTTTTTTTGCTGAGAATTGGTATTGATACTTAAATAGTCACTGGCTTCATCAAAAAACGTGTAAATGTATTTCAGTCTGAGTTGTGATGAAGAATTCAACGATTTTTGTGCAACAATGGTTAGACCTTGGTAGGCATTCAAAAAGTTTATGAAACTTACCACTGCCAACGGAAAGAAGGAAATGGCCAGAAACCAGATAAACAGCGATTTTCCAACTCCAATATTTCGCCATGTCTTAAGAGAATATTTTAACCGTTCCCACTGGTTAGCTTCGTTATAGTCAATAAAATCCTGCTTGTTGGTATCTTTCATAACTTAAAAATTACACAAATAACTAGTCCCGATATTTCTCGGCAATTTCGTAAAGTTCTTCCGGATTGACAGGTTTGGTAAGGTAGTCGTCCATTCCTGCTGCGATACATTTTTCCTTATCACCTTTCATGGCAAGAGCAGTCATGGCAATGATCGGCACATGCCATTTGCCGCTTTCTTCAAACTCCCGAATTTTCATAGTAGCTGTAAATCCATCCATTACAGGCATTTGTACATCCATAAGGATCATGAAAAAGCGCTTAGGATCTTTTTTGATAAGTTCTAAGGCTTGTAAGCCATTCTCCACGGCATAAACCTGCCAGCCTTTGCGTTGAAGGAACTGGGTAACAACTTTACGATTAATAAGTTGGTCTTCCGCAACCAGAATTTCTTTAGAGCCTTCAAATGAAAGACTGATCTGTTTTGTGGCAGTATCGGAGCTGATTTTTTTGCTATGAAAAACTTTTTCAATCTCTTCTTTCACCAGGGTTTCAGAAGTTTTTCCTTCAAAGAAATTTTTAAGATCGGTTTGTAAGATGGGTTTCACCAAAAAATTATATTGTCCTGATTTCTTAATCCGGTCTATTTCAATACTCGATTTGGCAGATGTCAGAAAAACAATTTCACTTTTGATTTTCGCTTCAGAGAGTCTGGAGATGATTTCACCAGGATCCTTTTTATCGATTGAGAAATCGATAAAAAGGACATCAAATTTTTCTTTATTCGCAAGACGGCAGGCTTCATCCATATTTTCGGCAAGGCGAATATCAAAATCCCAATACTCCATAAGTCTCATAAAGCTTGCTCTGCTATCCTTGTAGTCGTCGGCCAGAAGTACCTTTTTATTTTTATATTTTTCTGCTAAAGTAATCTCTTTCAGGCCTATTATCTGCTCACCGGTAAGGAGATTGAGCGCAAATGAAAATATACTTCCTTTCCCATCTTCGCTTTTTAGAACAATTTCACCGCCCATCAATCCCACAAGCTTCCGGGCAATGTTCAAACCTAATCCTGTGCCACCATGTTGCCTTGCAACTGATGAATCTACCTGGACGTATTGCTCAAAAAGCAATTTCTGCTTTTCTTTGGGAATTCCTTCACCCGTATCTTCTACAGAAAATTGAACCCTGAGTTGCTCTTCAATTAAATCAAGGACATCTACTTTAAGTTTGATGTGGCCTTTTGTAGTGAATTTGGCTGCATTACTGAGTAAATTGGTCAGCACCTGTCGCAACCGCAACGGGTCGCCAATTATAATATCGGGAATAGCTGGATCCATGTCTACAATCAGTTCAACATCTTTTTCATTCACATGGACCATAGCAATTTTAAAGACCTTTTCAATTATGTCTCTCACGCTGAATTCTATCTCTTCAAGCTCCAGCCTGTCCGCTTCTATTTTTGAAATATCTAAAATATCATTAATTATTTCAAGAAGGTTTTGTCCAGACGTTTTGATGTCGAGATAGCGTTCTGCCTGCAAAGAATCAATATCATCATCCATAAGTCCAAGCTCAGCAATTCCAATAATCCCGTTAAGGGGAGAACGGATTTCATGACTCATGGAAGCAAGAAAAGCGCTTTTAGCCTGGTTGGCATTTTCAGCTTCATTTTTTGTCTGATTTAACTGTTCAATAGTATTTTGAAGCTTTTGTGTTGTCTCTTCCAACGCCTCCCTGTACTTGAAAAACTCTATAAATGCAGAAATTTTACTTTTCAGGACCTCCAAATCCAGCGGTTTATAGAGATAATCAACCGCACCGGACTCATAACCCTGAAAAATATGTTTTCGCTGTTTGTTGATTGCCGTAATAAAAATGATTGGGATATGTTTGGTACGTTCACTGCTTCTCATAATTTCAGCAGTCTCAAAGCCATCCATGCCAGGCATTTGTACATCAATAAGCGCTATGGCAAAATTATATTCCAAAACCAGCCCCAGTGCTTCATTTCCTGAGGTAGCTTTGACGAGATTTAACTCAGGGCTGTCCAATATCCCTTCCAAAGTAAGAAGGTTTTCAGTCCGGTCGTCAACAATAAGGATATTATATTTTTTGTCTGCCATATCGCGGGGATTATATTCTATGAAGGTAATTTATGTTTCAAATAAAGCAAAAATAAAATAATTTTCTCATTAAAACTGTTTAATTTCTAACTGATTTGCTTTGAATTTATTACGTTTAAGCAAGAAGATCATACCCTGTTTTCAATCCAAAAACATTATCGGTTGCATAAGTTTTTAAAATCGCAATAGGTACATCGGAGTGCATCTTCTGTTTGCACAAAAGGTTTTCCGGCATCGAACATTTCATCAAGAAGCGCATCCAGTTGCTCTTCATATTGAGGGAGAAACTGATCGACGTTGTTCTCATCTGAAAAAGAGACTTCTTCCGGTTTCCCAGATAAAGATTTCATACTGATCAATGTTGCAGTGACTTGCCCATTAACATTGAAGTTTTTATGATAGAGCCAGGCATAGCTCAGAACCTGAAAAACCTTGGCATATTTTTCATCTGAAATCAACAGGTCCCAATCCTTTATTTTTAAATTGTATCCGTTTACCGTGCCTGTTTTATAATCAATGATCCTGATACCGGCATCTCCTGGAATTCGGTCCACACGGTCGATAATTCCCTTAAGATTTACCTGTCCTCCTGCAAAAGCGAAAGGTGCTTTCAATTTCATCTCCACACCTTCCAGTTGACGTTCAGTGGCTTTAAGATATGACAGGTCGTTTTTTACAAAGCGTTCAATATAAGCCTTTGCAACATGAAATATCAGAAGGTTCTTACCATAGCCCATATCGTGGGTACCATAGTGCCTTTCGAAGCTTTCCTTCAACAACAAATCAAGGCTGGAAAGCGATTTTTCAAGAAGTACAGGATTTATTTTCTGTCCGGTAAAAGGCTTGTAAAGCACTTCTAAAATACCATGTACAACGCTTCCGAATGTATCAGATTTGACTGAAGATTCAACCTGATCGGGAACATTTATCTTAAGAACGTACTTTAAATAAAACTGTAGCGAACATTTGATGAAAGAATTCAATGCCGAAGGTGAAATGCCACTCTCTGCCAGCCGGTTCAAGTTGCCAAGCACTTCGCTGTTTTTTGCAATTTTAATTTCCGTCTGAATATCCGATTCACGCAAAGGGGTATTCACAACTTTCTGACTAAAAATTAAATTCGGGTTTTTCCCGACGAGTTCATGTTCTATCTGGCGTATAAAACGGCTGGGCTCTCCGTTTCCGAGAATATCCGGTTCAGAATTGTACAAATACACTACATTCTTTGCCCGTTGCAAGAGCCGGAAAAAATGATAGGAAAAAACAGCTGATTTTGTATTGGGAAGAGGAAGTCCATGGTTCCTTCTCAAATCAAAAGGGATGAACGAATCAGAAAATCCGGTTTTGGGCAAGATGCCTTCATTGGCTTCGAGAATGATAACATTCTCAAAATCAAGACTTCTGGTTTCAAGCATCCCCATAACCTGAACACCCGTTAAGGGTTCACCTTTCAGATTAACTTCCTGATGGTTCAAAACCTGAACCATAATCTTTTGAAGGGATTTAAAGTTCAGAAATTGTAACCGGTCACCAAGCATTACTTTGAGGACTTTGGTCAGACGAAACATGAGAACCAGCTGAAAATTAAGTAGGGCATTGGTTTTCTCCTGAAATAAGGGAGCTTCCTGAAGCTTCTGAAGAAAAGTTCCCAAATACAGAAAGAACTGGCCAGGTGCTTTCAATTCGCGGAATAAAATGCGAAACAAGTCTTTGGTTTCATCCGAAAATGCCATTTTCTGTAATTCATCCGCATCAACGAAAAAAGTCGTAATTTTTTTTAGTAATGACAAAACAGCTTCTTCACGCCCCATGAGTTCTATTACCGGATTCTTAAACAGCACCAACAAAGATGAAAGAGGAATTCTATACCGCGAATCTTCATTTCGTAATGTAAGCAGGTCCAGCCATGACAATACAAATTGCGCCAAAGGTCCGTCGGACACAGGATACCCGAGACTGACATTGTACTGAACCGATGTTCCGTCACCTGATTTTACAGGCACCGAATTCAAAAGCGGTACCAAAAGCCCTTCATCGGCAAGAACCACCAATGTGTCGGTAGGATTATAATTTTTGATTGAAAACCATTTTTGCAGCACCTGCGCTACATACCCAACCTGTCCCATATACTTAGGAACGCCCACTACTTCTATAGTTTTCACTCCTGTCTCCAATTCATTTCCCACCCAATGCGGATCTGAAATTTTCAGGGATTTAAGCGCCTGGTGAATGAACTTTGATGCTTCGTGAGGTTCCTTATTATTTTTGTTAAAATAGAAAGAATCGGCATCTATCAGGTAATCAAAACGGAAATCGTTTTTCAGTGATGTTATCAGTTTTTTCTCTGAGTCCGTCAGGGCATTGAATCCGGCAAACACAATATGCTCCCACCCTATCCTGCTTTTAATTTCATTCTCATAATTTTCTGAAACATAGCGATATGCCATAGCTTTATAGGCCAGCTTTTTCTCCAGTAAAGACGTCTTTAGTTCCGAATAATAAGTGTATAGCGATTTGAAAAATTTTAGATAATTCTTCTGTATATCTGTAAGTGGCTTCTCTCCAAGGTTCCAGCGTTCCAGGGCTTTTATATCGGTTAACTCACTAAAAAGGGATTTGACATCTGAAAGATAATAATCAATATCGCTAAAATCGTTGAGCATTAAAGGTGCCCAACTTAAAAAGTCTTCCAGTGGCCGGGCCCTTTCTCCTTCAATTTCCCGGTGAATTTTAAATAATTCAAAATCAACAACTAATGGATCTGCAAGAGCTAGCCCGGACAACCGCAACATTAAATCATCGATGGTAAGGATCTCAGGCATCCAGGAATTTCCCGGAAGCGTTTCCGCAAGATGTTTTTTCAGAAAAGTTCCCGAACGGTGGTTGGGAAAAACAACCACTGTTTTTGACAAATCCGAAGATGTGTCCTGAGCCAGAAAGGATGCTACTTTTTGAAGAAATTTGATCTGATTTTGCATAAAAAATTATCTCATCAACCGAAGAAAAGAATCAGCACACTCATATTTCAATTGCGGACCACTACTACTCATATAAAAACCGTTTAATACTTTGTTTGGGTGTTTTTTCAAAAGGTTCAGGATGGATAACTATTTTATTAACAGACATATAAGAAGGGAAATGTTTGTTCATTTCTTTTCGGTAATCTTCCAGTTTCTGGCTGACTTCCTCATGGGCCAGTTCCATAGACTTGACCACATCCTCGTCAGGAAAGATCAGTGCCACAAGCTTTTCTTCTCTTTTTACTACCAGCGATTCCGCCACACAGGCTCTATTATTGATCACCGATTCGATTTCCTCAGGATAGATATTCTGGCCGGAAGGCCCAAGGATCATGCTTTTGCTGCGTCCTTTAATGAAAATAAAACCGTCTTTATCGATCAAACCGAGATCGCCCGAATGCAGCCAACCGTCTTTATCAATAGCTACTTCGGTAGCTTCTTTATTTTTATAATAACCAACCATTACATTTTCGCCTTTCATCATAATCTCACCAACCACATTTTGCGGATCTTCAGAATTTATCTTAACTTCAAGGCTATCAACAGGTTTACCGCAGGAGCCCAATTTTGCTTCATGGGCAGCGGCATAGGAAACCAGCGGACCGCATTCGGTCATACCGTAACCAATAGTTATCGGAAAACCAATCTTCCTGAAAAAGGTTTCGATTTCTTCACTTAAAGCCGCTCCACCAACGACCACTTCCACAAAATTACCGCCAAACCCTTCTCCTACTCCCGCAAGAACCTTTCTGAAAATCAGCCTGTTAACTCCAGGAGTTTTTAAAAGCCAGTTTATGGGAGCTTTTCGAATCTGAGGCAGGATTCTCTTTTTGTAAATCTTTTCTATGACCAACGGAACCGACAAGATTAATCTTGGTTTCACTTCCTGAAATGCTTTGGTAATGATTGCAGGGGTCGGAGTTTTGGTCAGAAAAGTAATATGACATCCTAATGAAAAGGGGAAAAGAAACTCAAACGCCAGTCCGTAGGAATGCGCCAACGGCAGAAACGATACAATTTTGTCGCCCGATTTCAGTGGCATGTGATTTTGCGCAAAGCGAACGTTCGCTGCAAGGTTGTTATGTAACAACATCACTCCCTTCGAATAACCTGTTGTTCCTGATGTATAACTGATTTCAGCCAGTTCAGAATTTTCAACTTTTGGAAGTTGGAAGTTCTCACCTGTTAATCCTTTCGGGAATTTTTCCTTTAATGAACTATTCAGAGAGTGGATAATTTCATCCAAATGTTCGATCTTAGAAAACAAAGGCATCAGCTCTTCAAGTCCATAAACATACTGAATATCCATCATTTGCTCAATATCCAGCCTGGACCAAATGGAGGATGTGCTAAACAACACTTTTGATTCAGAATGATTCACGATGTAATGAACATCCTTTGGCAAAAAATCAGGAAGAATGGGAACGACAATCGCACCATAGGTAACTACTGAAAGGAAGGCTACACCCCAATTGGCGGAATTTTTTCCGATAAGTGCAATTTTATCGCCTTTCTTTATCCCGGTCTTTTCAAAGGTGATGTGAAATTTCAGAATTGTCTCTCCAATTTCCTTAAAAGTCAGAGTTCTGCCACCATAATCTGACAATGCCGGTTTTTCAAAGTTTTCTTTGATAGCAGCATTAAAATAGGCCACTAAATTTTCTTTTATCATGGAAATGTTCTTAAAATTTCAAGAGAGTGATACCTTTTACAAAGTTAAAAAAATTAATACTAAATATTCAAATTCGAGATGCTCCTTTACGAAAGCTGATTAAAAAAGTATCCCTCATTAAAAAATGATACATTTGCTGCTCCAGCTTTTTATTAACGAAATTCAATGAAAAACATTCTGATAACAGGTGCCAGCGGTTTCATCGGGAGCTTTATGGCAGAAGAAGGTGTAAAACGTGGTTATCAGGTTTATGCAGGCATCAGACCTACCAGTAAAACACAATATCTGAAGGATGAAAATATCAGGATCTTTACACTTAATCTTAATGATAAATCAAAGCTAATAAAGGATTTCAAGGAATACGCTCAAAACGGAATCCGTTTCCATTATATCATTCACAATGCCGGTGTTACGAAATCGATCAATAAAAAAGATTTCCTGAAAGTAAATTATCAATACACCCGAAACCTTGTTGAAGCACTTATTGAAAGTAATTGTACACCGGAGAAGTTTTTGTACATGAGCAGTCTCGAAGCTTTTGGGAACGGCGATGAAAAAACCATGCAACCTGTCAGGGATACAGATCTGCCAAAACCGTCTTCCCTTTACGGGAAAAGCAAATTGAAATCCGAGCAATATTTAGAATTCCTTAAAAATTTTCCACATTTAATTCTCAGACCAACAGGAGTTTATGGACCCAGGGAAAAAGATTATTTTGTTTATATAAGAACCATAAACCGGGGAATGGAATTTTATATCGGGAGAAAAAGGCAATACATCAGTTTTATCTACGTAAAAGATTTGGTACGCGTTGCATACATGAGCCTGGATTCGAAAATTGTGAACAGGTCTTATTTTGTAACGGATGGAAAAGACTACACAAGTAGCGATCTTGCTGGTATTGTCAAACAAATTCTTAAAAAAAAGTGCATTCGGATTACCATTCCTAAAACGCTGGTTCACTGGATTTCATATGTTGCCGAACCTGTGTCTGCCCTTTTTCACAAGCATACTGTCCTTAATCCTGATAAATACGAAGCGTTGACTTGCGTTAACTGGCTTTGTGATTCACGAAAATTGTATGAAGATTTTGGCTTTAACCCGGAATATGATTTAAAAAAAGGCATGAAAGAAACTATTGAGTGGTACAAATTGAACCATTGGATTTAGATTTTCAGCATTCTTCCACGCTTTTAAACAACCCATAATTGTTCATAACCCTTTTAATAAAATTTAAGAATCTGAAATTCCGTCTCTGGAAATCAACATGATATATATATTATTTTATTGACTTACAAACTTTTACGTAACACCCATTGAAAGATACCCCGACATCAACAGGTTTAGGACCGTGTTTTAACGCCTGATGACCAGTGGAAAAGATAATTAGTGATTTTATGTTGTGTATTAAAATTTTGTATATTTGCCCACTAATTAATCCTATTAAGATTTCCTTTTATAAGATTTTTCTATATAAAGTAAGCCAAGATAATTTAATTCGGTTTTATTTTTTCTGACCTTAATGAATTTAATTTAACGTATATGCATGATATTATAGAGCTTAACAGCAAGCTGGAATCTGAATTACGCCAAATTGCCAATGATTTAAATATTGGCAAAACTGAAAAGCTATCCAAACAGGAACTCATTTATCAAATTCTGGATCACCAGGCAGCTAATCCTTCCGCCACAATGGTAGAAAGTGAAAAGAAAATAATGACTGAAAAGCACAGTCATAAAAAAAGTAACCCTGCTCCTGCAGCTAAGGCAGATACCAGGGAAAGAAACAATAAACAAATGCGGGAACCAGAATCCCCCGAGAAACCAAAAACCAAATCGCGGAGAGGAAGACCTGCAAAATCCGCAACGCCTGTCGTATCTTCAAACCCCAACATAATTGATCAGAAAGAGGAAGCTTCAGAAAAGGCTACTCAGGCTTCTAAGGCAAAACCGGTGAAAAATGAGAATAAAGGGGAAAAAGCCAGTGAATCTGGCAACAAAAGAATAGCAGTTCCTGAAAAAGAAGCTGAAGAAACAATATCTATGGAAAACATGGATGCTGTAGAGGAAGCTCCTGTTAAACGCAAATCTCATTTAGAGCAGTTCGAAGCCAAAAAGAAAAGAAAAAGAATTCCTGCTGAACCTGAAGCTGTTAAAGAATCAAGACCGCAACAGGTTCAAAATAATGAGAATAGGACTACAGAGCAACCCGTAGCCGCCACTGGAGTAACTGATGTTGCCGCTCCGCAGAACAATAAGTCTAAAGCTGAAACTCCTGTAGTAAAAGAAGCCCAGAGACCAACATATCCCTTTGAAAAAGAAGGCATTATTGAATCAGAAGGTGTTTTGGAGATCATGCCCGACGGTTACGGATTTATGCGTTCTTCCGATTACAATTATTTGAATTCACCGGATGATATTTACGTTTCGCAGTCACAGATAAAATTGTTCGGACTGAAAACAGGCGACACGGTCAGGGGAACGATCCGGCCTCCAAAAGAAGGTGAAAAATATTTCCCTCTGATCAAAGTAATTTCCATCAATAATAAAACTCCGGAAGAGATCCGTGACAGGATTCCGTTTGATTACCTTACTCCTCTCTTCCCGCAGACAAAATTCTCGTTGACGGGTCATGCCAAAGAAAGCATCTCCACAAGAATTATGGATATGTTTTGTCCAATTGGAAAAGGACAGCGCGGATTGATCGTTGCACAGCCAAAAACTGGTAAAACAGTGCTTTTGAAGGAAGTTGCCAACGCCATCGCCCTTAATCATCCGGAAGTTTATCTGATCATTTTATTGATTGACGAACGTCCCGAAGAAGTTACCGATATGGCACGTAGCGTTAATGCAGAGGTCATCGCATCTACTTTCGATGAACCGGCTGAAAAACATGTAAAAATTGCCAACCTTGTACTGGAAAAAGCCAAACGCATGACCGAAAGCGGTCATGATGTAGTGATCCTTCTGGATTCGATTACACGACTGGCTCGTGCTTACAATACTGTTTCCCCTGCTTCAGGAAAAGTACTTTCCGGTGGTGTGGAAGCCAACGCACTTCAGAAACCAAAACGTTTCTTCGGTGCTGCCCGTCAAATTGAAAACGGCGGTTCGCTAACCATCCTGGCAACAGCGCTTATCGATACGGGGTCAAAAATGGACGAAGTGATCTTTGAAGAATTTAAAGGCACCGGTAACATGGAACTACAGCTCGACAGAAAACTTGCCAACAAGCGTATCTTCCCTGCCATCGACATCGTATCCTCCAGCACACGCCGCGAAGACCTTTTGTTGGAAAAAGATATTCTCCAGCGCATCTGGATTTTGAGAAATCATCTGGCTGACATGAACCCTATCGAAGCCATGGAATTTCTGAAAGATAAAATGAAGTTTACAAACACAAACGAGGAATTTTTGATTTCAATGAACGGTTAAACCATCATAAAAAAGGCGCTTTTTCAAGCGCCTTTTTTATTGCTATTCTAACAATTTTCTACCAAATTCTGGAAGGTTTATTCCATTGAAATTTCCTGAACTCATCATCAGAAAAACAGAACTTGCTTTCGAGTTTTCCGCGAGCCACTTTTCCATAACTTCCGAATTATCAAAAACATGAAGATCCGTTCTTCCAAACGCTGATATGATATCGTCAGGTTTCAATATGTGCATTCTTTTAATTTTCAATGCATGTGGATTAAAGTAAACTGCAGCTTCATCTGCTTCGTTCAATGTATCTTTATATTGTCCAAGAAATTCAGGGTTCAGGCTGCTGAACGTATGTAATTCAAAACAAGCCACGAGATGCTGCTCCGGGAACTGCTCACGAACCGCAGAAAGAGTGGCTTTCAATTTGGAAGGCGCATGGGCAAAATCTTTGTACATTTTCCCATTGCTGTTTTCATAAACCAACTCCAAACGGTTATCAGCACCCTGAAAACTTTGAATGGATTCCAAAAACTGCTTCCTGCTCAATCCCAATTCATTACATAACAATTGTGCTCCCGCCAGATTCATTAAATTGTGTTTTCCAAAAAAATTTAGCGGAACAACACCCTTATCCTTAGTTAAGTAAGTAATGCCATTAATGATTTCATATTCAGGTAACGAATAAGGTATTTTTTGAATGTTTTTCGATGATTTTTCGACAATCATTTTAACGTTAGGGTCGCTGACATTGTAAACAATCTTTGCCCCTACCTCCATTAAATCGACGAATTTCTCAAATTGCTCCAGGTAATTTTCAAAAGTGGGAAAGACATTGATGTGATCCCACGCAATGCCCGTAATTAAAGCAAGTTTAGGATGATACCAATGGAATTTGGGCCGCCGGTCCAATGGAGAACTTAGGTATTCATCACCCTCAAAAACCATAATAGGAGCATAATTACTTAGCTTGACCATGACTTCAAAATCACGCAGTTTCGAACCTACCAGATAATCAAAATTTAAATCGTGATATTTTAAAACATGCATTACCATGGCAGTGATTGTAGTTTTTCCGTGACTGCCCCCAATGACAACACGTTTTTTATTTTTTGAATGCTCATATAAAAACTCAGGATAGGAATAGATTTTCAGTCCCATCTCTTGCGCATGGATAAGCTCTGGATTATCAAGGCGGGCATGCATGCCCAGAATAATGAAATCCAAATCGCGGGTGATATCTTCAGGATGCCAGCCACTTTCTATAGGCAACAGCCCATACTTTTCCAGGCGGCTTCTTGAAGGTTCAAAAATTTCATCATCAGAGCCACTGACTTCAAAACCGTTAATTTTTAATGCAATGGCGAGGTTGTGCATGGCGCTTCCTCCTATGGCGATAAAATGAACCTTCATGATTTCCGTTTTTTCAAAAATACACAATCAGATAACACTGGGAAAATTTCTCTTATTTTTGTGCATTGAACATTCTTAATATAAATTTATGATTGATACTACTACGCTCCGGAATTGGAACGCACAATTACAGGACGCACTTCCCGAAGAAATTATCGCTTTTTCACTGGAACAATTTAAAGGAAAAATTGCTTTGTCCACCAGTCTGGGACTGGAAGACCAGGCACTGACCCACATGCTGAGCCAGATTGACCCAACTGTAAAGATTTTCACTTTGGACACAGGAAGGCTTTTCCCTGAAACGTATGATCTAATAGACAGGACCAATCGAAAATATAATATAAAAATTCAGGTTTATTTTCCTGATCCCAAGGATGTTGAAGAAATGGTTTCTCAAAAAGGGATCAATTTGTTCTATGACAGCATTGAAAACAGAAAACAATGTTGTTATGTAAGGAAAGTAAAACCTTTGGGACGTGCCACGAAAGGTCTTGATGCATGGATTACCGGACTTCGCAGGGGCCAGTCTGGAACGCGCAATGAGCTCCAATTCATTGAATACGATAGTAACAATCATCTTGTAAAGATCAATCCATTGGCAAACCGGGAAGAAGATGATATATGGGATTATGTGAAAAAGAATCAGGTTCCCGTAAATCCATTGCATAAAAAAGGTTTTGCAAGCATTGGCTGCCAGCCTTGTACACGAGCCATTGAATCCGGCGAAGATATCAGGGCCGGAAGATGGTGGTGGGAAAATCCGGACACCCGCGAATGTGGCCTCCATAAGCGTTAACCGTGAGAATCGCAATAAAACCGGGCAAGCTCGACCGTGATATCCTTCGTTTGGCCGTCCCAAATGTAATATCTAATCTCACCGTTCCTTTGTTAGGAATTGTAGATTTTGCTCTGATGGGACACCTGAGAGCAGACAGTGCGATCTATGTTGGTGCCATAGCCTTGGGAACCACTGTTTTCAACGTTTTGTATATGAGCTTTGGCTTTTTAAGGATGGGGACAAGCGGTTTTACTGCTCAGGCCACCGGAGCTCATGACGAAAAAGAGATAAGCCTCGGGCTACAACGGTCGCTTTTTGTGGCTTTTTCATTTGCTATCCTGTTGATTCTTTTTCAGTACCCAATTCAATGGGTTGCATTCCATCTACTTAACGGGCAGCAGAACGTTAAGGAGTTGGCGCGACAGTATTTTTATGTAAGGATTTATGCAGCCCCGGCGACGTTGGCTTTGTACAGCTTTTACGGCTGGTACCTTGGAATGCAAAATGCCAAGATCCCCATGCTGATCGTTCTGATCGTGAATGTGGTAAATATTGTTATGAACTTTTTTCTGGTTTATGTTGTCGGCATGACATCGAACGGAGTTGCACTGGCCAATGTAATTGCTCAATATTCGGGACTTTTGGTAGCATTTCTGTTTCTTTTTAAAAAATATAAACACTACGTCCGTTGGTGGAAACCGATGGAATTGTTCCAGAAGAGTGCTTTGGTGAAGTTTTTCGGCGTAAACTCCGATATTTTTATTCGCACCCTGATTTTAATCCTTATTCTCTCCTTTTTCACCAGTGAATCTGCCAAACTCGGTAATAATATCCTGGCGGCCAACTCTTTGCTGTTTCAGTTTTTCTTTTTGTTTTCCTATTTTGCCGACGGATTTGCCTTTGCGGGAGAAGCCCTTTCCGGAAAAGCAAAGGGAGCCCGGAATCTGCCGGAACTGAAAAAAACTGTCTCGCATCTTTTTTATTGGGGTTTTGGGATCGCGTTGTTAACAAGTTTCATCTTTTTCTCAGGTATCAGCATTCTGATGAGAATTATGACCAGCAACATTCAGATCATGAGCGTTTCCAGAAATTATTATTTCTGGATTGTTTTACTTCCGCTAACTAGCATTGCTGCATTTATCTGGGATGGAATTTACGTTGGTGTCACAGCATCAA
>CAZPPK010000042.1:0-20048 GCA_964588415.1 uncultured Lentimicrobiaceae bacterium | reverse complement strand
TACTCAGTCAAAATCAATTTAACTTAAATTTTGCTTGGTAAGGATCGACTAAATAATGATCTTTCGGACCTGGAGCTCGGAATTGTATTTTCAGACTCTGCTGACTTTTCAAATATCAATCTTACCGGAGGGTTTTCTATCTCCCAAGTTCTACAGAAAACGTACATTAACGTTGATGAGGAAGGAACAGAGGCTGCTGCAGTCACAGTGGTCGGCCTTAATGGTAGTACAGGAACATTACCCCCATCTATTTCATTTAACCATCCATTTCTCTTTGCCATCAAAGAAAAATATACCAATGCTATTTTGTTTATTGGATATGTGATGGATCCTTCTCAGAATTAGAAGGTGAAAGTTTAAAGGAAAAAAGCAAAGAATATCACCTATCCTTTTTAAACATTTCACGTGCTCCGTAAACAATGGCACTCACAACAGCTAACAGGGTAAGCGTAAGGGTAAATACCGGAAAATTCCATTTTACCACTTTGTCCAGTTCCATGCCACCGAAAACTCCGGCCAAAATAATGATGATCATTTCAAAAGCCAGAGCAGAGTATTTGGCATAAAAACTAAGAGGACTGTTTTTTTTCTTTTTCTTTTCGTTCATCCCCCTGGATTTTTCCATTGGTATCCATTTTGCAGTTGCCAACAAATATGGCACCCGGTTCAATGGATATTTTGGGAGTGATAATATTGCCGGTAATTTTGGCCGTGGCCTTCAGAACTGTCAGCTCTTCAGCCTGAATATCGGCCTTTAATTCTCCGGAAATGTCAATATTTTTACATTTAATCACTCCTTCCACATAGCCTTCGCTGCCTACAACAACCTTTCCCTTTGCAAGGATTTTTCCCGAAACTCTTCCATCAATTCTGATATCTCCTTCGGTTTCCAAATCGCCGTTGATCTTCGTCTCCCGTGCAAGAATGTTAGGCATGGGAGTGTCTCCGTTTGAATACATTTTCATCTCTTTTTTGGTTTGGGTTGATTTATTATTCCTGATAATATTCACTAAAAAATTCCTGATAAGATTTTATGTTTTTATCCTTGTAAAATAAAGGATAATTCTTCAAAGATATCATATACAACTCATAATCTTTTTTCTCAACGCCGGAAAAAACATAAGCATTATTTTTCAAAGCCCTGAAGTAGGAAGCTGCCTTTACCATATTTTCAAAGCTTCCGATGGTAATCAGCTCGTTGCTTGCATCAAATGGAACATTCTTTATTTCCGGCCGTGCTCTCTTAAAGTATTTCTGGTTGAAATCCGATAGACGAACCACCAAAGGCTGTAATTGAACCGTTCCGGTCTTGATTACCAACATTACCAGATGCGGTGCATTTTCATCATAAGCATAAGGCCCTTGTTGTTTTTGTTGTTTCCCTTTTGCCAGCAAAGCAGCACGTTGAACAGGCGTGATCCCAATGCCATATTCCTTTTGCAACATCAGAATAATGGTGTTTGCGCGGGGTACCAATGCACTGTTGGGATAAGACTTCATTAATAGCCGCAACGCATTGTACAATGAATCTGGGACTTCGACCTTGCCAAGAGAAACTGCCCTGATGTACAAAAACTTTGGCATCAATACGGTATCGTCACGATAAGTTTGCATAGCCCTTTTGGTGTAATTAATGGCCCGGTAATATTCCTGATTTTCAAACGCGTCATAAGTCCGGCTGTAAAGTTTGGACTCTTCTTCACGTGCAGTGACCAGTTCTTTATAATAATTAGGGTTCTGAATTACTTTAGTATAAAGGCTGTTGGGATAATTCTTCACGATCATATCCCTGTAAACTTGCGCCTGTTTTTCCTGATTTAATCCGGAATATATCTGATATAATGTGTACCAGTTTTGAAGTTTTTGAGGTCTTGACGGAAAACGCTGTTGCAACGTCAGATAAGTCTTCAGTGCACGAGCTGTATCATGAAGTGTTTCCAGGTACAAAAATCCCAGACTCTTGTAAGAACTCATGATCAGTGAATCAGAGATCATAAAAGCCTGTTTTGTACGGGGAATACTTTTCAGGTAAAATGCTCTTGTTAGCGGATTAGATGCATTTACAGTTTCCCGTTTTCGAGAAACATTCGCGGCAGGTTGCGTTATTGTTCCTCCATTATCTACAGTAGATTGGCTTGAAAGAATGCTTTGTTTCCGGCTTAAAAACCACATATCTTCCAATTTCCTGTCACCCCATCGTTGTATGAATTTATTATAGCCCCTTGATTTGGCAGCCGGATTATCAAAATACCACAAACCGCCAGTTTGCGGAACAGACGCTGACGACTGGTAACCAGAAGTTCCGGTCTGAGCCTCAGACTGCGCTTCTTTCTTTTTTTCCTGTTCTTTCTTAACAGCGACTATCCGGTGGTCTATGGAAGTATATAATGTTGCCGTATCCATTTTTCCCATTCTTTGTAAACTATCCTGAACCTGAATGGTTTGCAAATAATTCACAACCTGAAATAATACAGAAGCAGTCTTTTTGAGTTGGTCATAATCCGGGTAATCCTTGGGAATAGCCTGAACGGCAGTATCATAATAAACCTGTGAAAGAGGATAATCTCCCTTGCTGAAATAGGTTTTTGCAAGTTTCACGGCAGCCTTGGTTCTTTGCCAGTTATCTTTTTCACCATGACTTACCGAAAGTTTTAAATAATGGATCATCAAGGTATCCTGATGATTTTTTTCGGCCACTTGAGCCAGGGCATAATAAATTTTATCAAGAAACGGCTGATACTGATTGGATGACGCCATTTTTTCCAAGGTCTTTTCAACATATTTATGATCATTCTGCAGTGTATCATAACTTGTTGCCAACCTGAGCCGCGCCTCAAAATCAAGCTGAAACGCAGGGTTTCTTTTGATAACATCTTTAAAATAATTTGCCGAAACATCCAGATGTCCTTCTTTTTGATTGATCTGCCCGAGAATGAATAAAATACGCGTACGAAGTTGTCGGTTCCTGCACGTTTTCAATCCATCTTCGAGATAAGAATAGGCATCATCGGGATTGTTTTGGGCAAGATACAGATCTGCTTCCACCAGTGGCAGTTGTTCTTTAACAGGAATCGGAACATCATTATCCGTCAAACGGCTTCGCAACAAATTCAATTGTGCATCGGCTTTTTCATAATCTCCTGATTCAAGATATGTTTTTGCCAGCCAGAGCATCCCGTAATAATGAATAGGATCATAACTGTATTTTTGGGCAATGAAATCAAAGATCCGCCGCGCGGCGGTAAAATCTTTTTTATAAAAATTGGCCTGCCCCATCAGCAAATAACTGTTTTGTACCCACCGGATCAGTTCCTGTCCATTAAAAATCATGGAATGTTGCTGGATGCCCACCGAAGCCTGTTTGATTGCATCTTGCATCAGTGGTGAAACCTTCTGAGCCATGGTTTTATCGCCATAATTATAAACCCGCAGTACATTACTAAAATTGTCGGTGGCATTTTTGCGAATCTCATCAACACCTTTGTCAATACTTTGTTTCCCGTTCCAATACACATTGTAGTGGCTTGTCACGCGATTATAAAGTCTCGCAACCAGCGTATTGCGACGAGTGGAACATCCTGAAGCTCCCAGTAGCAGGCCGAAAAACATGACTACAAAAAAGAGACGATATTTATCTATTGCTTTCAAAAAGGTTTTTGCTTATTAAAACTGCTCTTTGCGAAATTTATTTTGGTTAAGATGCAAATGTAATGATTTATCGATCTTTTTTTCAGGCATCCTGCGCGGTAAGATCACGATTACTTTTGAGAATTCAGTGAGTTGATCGCCTCGTTTTATACTCATATTTACCTTAAACCTTAAATCTGCAAGGAGTATCGTTATGAGAAGTCGTAATGTGCGTCAGTATTGGCGTAGCGCAGAAAAAAGCAACGCAGCCGTAGCATCAGCTACGGTGAGTAGGTTTTTTTGAGCATTCTCAATAATGGCGTGCAGTGCGGCTTCGTAATAGATATGTCCTTGCGGATTTAAGGTTAAACTAATTCTTACCTTTGCCGATGTCAAAAATAAGCCATGGCAACAAAAAAGGATAAAAAGAAGTGGTACCAAAAGCTTCGGACTACTTATCGTTTGGTATTTTTAAGCGAAAAAACTTTTGAGGAACGTTTTAGTTTTCGTTTAACACGCATACAAGTCATCACCACCCTTTTTAGCCTGGCTATTATTTTTATTGTGTTGACTTTTTTTCTGATCTCATACACGTCGCTGCGGGAGTACATTCCCGGTTATCCAGATATCAATCAAAAAATGGAATTGTACCATCTAAACCAGACCGTTGATTCACTCCTTCGGGATTCAAAGCAAAAAGACATCTATCTTACCAACATCAAAAACCTTTTAGATAATAAGGAAGTTCCCGAAAACTACACCCCGCCTAAAAGTGCACCCATAAACTACGATACAATCCGTGACAGAAAGACAAAACAAGACAGTCTCATGCGAGTGAGGTTTGAAAATCAGACACGGTTTAACCTGTTTCCATCCCAATCAGATGGTTCTTCAGCTATTCCAAGCAAAGTTTTAATTCAGGATCAGAACTTTTTCGTTCCTCTTGATGGGATTGTCACCGCCCCTTTTGACATGCTGGAAAAGCATTACGGCGTGGACATTGTGGCATCTCATAATGAGGCCATAAAATCGGTGCTAGACGGAACGGTGATTTTATCAGCATGGACACCTGAAACTGGATATATTATTGTTGTCCAGCATCCTGGAAATCTTATCTCTGTTTATAAACACTGTGCCACGCTGCTGAAACAGGAAGGCGATCTGGTGAAAGCCGGTGACCCTATCGCCATTGTCGGGAATTCCGGGGAACTGACAACAGGACCACATTTGCATTTTGAGCTGTGGTACAACGGTAATCCGGTAAACCCAACCGATTACATTAATTTTCAATAAAGTACATCTGTAATTTGTGAAGAAAAAAGTAGCTATTTTCGGTTCTACAGGTTCGATCGGCGTTCAGACGCTCGAGGTGATCCAACAGCAAAATGAACACTTTGAAGTGGAAGTGCTTACTGCTTTTGAGAATGCGGATCTACTGATCCGACAGACGCAGGTTTTTCGTCCCAATGTGGTAGTTATTGGCAATGAAAAGCATTATCAAAAAGTATCGGATGCTCTTGATCCCCTGGATATAAAAGTTTATGCCGGGGCAGCCGCACTGGAGCAGGTAACCGGAATGGACAGCATTGATATTGTTATGATGGCCATCGTAGGTTTTGATGCGCTGAAACCACTTCTTGCTGCACTCAAAAACAAAAAACCGGTTGCACTGGCCAACAAAGAAAGCATGGTAGCAGCCGGAGCATGGATCACAAAAGTTGCCCTGGAAAATAAAACTCCGGTGATTCCTGTTGATTCAGAACCTTCGGCAATTTTTCAATGCCTGGCAGGCGAGTTTAACAATCCGATTGAGAAAGTCGTATTGACGGCATCGGGAGGCCCTTTTGTAGGGAAAAAGGCAGATCATTTGCATAATGTAAGCCCGGAAGAAGCGCTGAAACATCCTGTTTGGAACATGGGTGGAAAAACGAGTATTGACTCGGCTGGCTTGATGAACAAAGGGCTTGAAGCCATAGAAATCAAATGGCTTTTTGATTTGAAACCGGAACAAATTGAAATCCTGATCCATCCGCAATCGATCATTCATTCGCTGGTGTATTTTGTTGACGGTTCTGTAAAAGCACAGCTTGCGACTACTGATATGAAAATTCCCATTCAATATGCACTCAGCTATCCGGAACGCTATGTCAATAAGCTTGAACGACTGGACTTAAGCCAGGTTAGCAACCTGAGTTTTGAGCTGCCTGATATGAAAAAATTTCGTAACCTTGCACTTGCTTTTGACGCGTTGAAAAAAGGGGGAAATATACCTTGTATTCTGAACGCTGCCAATGAATTAGCTGTTCAGGCATTTCTCAGAAAACAGATCGGTTTTATGCAAATCCCGGAAGTGGTAGAACATTGTATGCAAAACCTTCCTTTTATTCAATCGCCTGTTTTGGAAGATTATTTTAAAACAGATGCACTTTGCAGGGTCAGAGCAGATGAATTCATCAAAAAAACATTGCATTAAACATGACTATTTTAATCAAAATATTACAGCTATTACTGAGCCTATCCATTTTGGTGGTAATCCATGAACTGGGACACTTTACAGCCGCTAAAATATTCAAAACCAGGGTTGAAAAATTTTATCTCTTTTTTAATCCGTGGTTTTCAATTTTTAAATTCAATTATAAAAAAACCGAATATGGTGTGGGCTGGGTTCCGCTGGGAGGTTATGTAAAAATATCCGGGATGATTGATGAATCCATGGACAAAGAGCAGATGAAGCAACCGCCACAGCCCTGGGAATTTCGTTCTAAACCTGTCTGGCAGCGACTGATCATTATGCTTGGAGGGGTAACCATGAACGTGATACTCGCTTTCGTGATATACATGGGCCTGCTGGCCTATTTTGGAGAAACTTATCTGTCGACCCAGCAAGTGAACAAATATGGCATTGTCGCCGACAGCCTGGCACAGCAGATGGGATTCCGCGATGGAGACAAAATCATAAGTATTGGCGGGGAAAATGTGAAAAATTTCCAGAAAATACCCCTGGTGATCATCTTGAATCAGGCGAAGACAGCCAAGGTGTTCAGAAACAATGATACGGTTACGCTGCAGTTTCCTGCCAATACAATCCGCACGCTTATAAAAAATAAAAATGCAGCATCGTTATTGACGCCACGCATTCCTTTTGTGGCAGAAAAGTTTGCCAAAAACTCTGTAGCAAAAGCGGCAGGACTTCATGTAGGAGATACGATCTTGGGATTGAACGGGCAATATATCAAGTATTTCTCTGGTTTTAAGAATGCTATTATCAAGCATAAAAATCAAAAGATCACACTGATCGCCAAAAGAGGAGTCGATACGTTGAATTTATCTGTTAACTTGGGTCAAACAGGATTATTGGGTGTTGAAGTAAGGTATCCTTTCAAGCTTGACCAAAAGAAATACACAATTCTTCAGGCCATTCCGGCAGGCATTTCACGGACATATTACGGCATTGACAATTACCTGAAACAGCTGAAACTAATTGTTTCTCCAAAGGTTCAGGCCTATAAAAATGTGGGGGGTTTTATTATGATCGGAAATATCTTCCCCGGCGTCTGGGATTGGGAAATTTTCTGGCACTGGACCGCTTTTTTATCTATCATGCTTGCCATTTTAAATGTGCTGCCCATTCCGGCGCTGGATGGTGGCCACGTATTGTTTCTGCTTTATGAAATAATCGCCCGGCGAAAACCCAGCGACAAGTTCCTGGAAAACGCACAGATTGTAGGGATGATTATTCTTTTCGCGCTCCTCATCTTTGCCAACGGCAACGACATTCTCAAACTATTCGGACATTAAAAAAATGTGGTACCTTGATATTTCCGGATTCAAAAAACTGGAACTGAATTTTCTGGTTCTTGATTATAACGGAACCATGAGCATCGATGGAAAATTAATTCCCGGGGTAAAAAAACGGCTGATCGCCTTATCGAAACTTTTTGAAATCCATGTGGTAACCGCAGATACTTTTGGCCTTGCCGCACAGGAATTGAAAGGAATTCCGGTTTCTTTAAAGATTCTGGATGCCGGCAACCAGTCAGGGTCAAAGCTGAGCTACATTCAAAATTTAGGTGCTCAACGTACCGTTGCCATTGGAAACGGACGCAACGACAGGCTGATGCTTAAAGAAACGGCCCTGGGCATTGCTGTAATTCAGGAGGAAGGTGCTTCCGCAGAAAGTATCCTGGCCGCAAACATGGTTTGCAAGTCCATCAACGATGCTTTGGATTTGCTCATAAATCCCAAACGGCTGATCGCCAGCTTACGCGATTGATTTATGTCAGTTTCCCTGGGTTTAAATCCAGGGAAACTGAAGATTCAACGCTATTTTTAACCAATCTTAAGAAAACCTTCGTTCTGATTTCTCTTGGAAACCATTACATTTACCTCTTTTAGAATTAATAAATCCTGAAAACAAATTACTATGAAGGAAGTACATTTTGTTAAATCAGATCTGAAACCAATTAAAAATGAGAAATACGGTTTCGAATGGGGAACACCATCCTATGACAACCATGGGTTTTTCACGCTGAATGAATCGGAATCAGAAATATTGATTGCCGGGAAAACGCATCAGGAATGGTCAAAAGAATTCGACCTGCCCCTGCATATCATTTATGCCCCGATCATGATACAAAACGTAAGGAATTTTAAAAGGGTATTTAAAAACGAATATCCCAACGGAAAAATACGATTTGCCGGAAAAGTTAACTCACATCCCAGTGTTTTCAACATGATGGCAAAGGAAGGGATTGGCGCTGATGTTGCTTCCATTAATGAAATGCATTCGGCCCTCAAAGGCGGAATTGATCCGTTCAATATTGATGTCAACGGAAATGCCAAAAGCAACCGGCTGATCGACGAGGCAGTAAATAAAAATATGTTTTTCATTGCCGATAGTTTTGAAGAACTGGAGATAATCAATGACAGGGCCATCCTGCAAAACAAAATAGCCCGAGTAGCCATCAGAGTGACCGGTTTTAAAATGAACAACGTTACCGATGCCAACGTTTTTACAGCTGGCGTATGGAGTAAATTTGGCGAAAACATCAACAATATACCAGAAATTATGCAAAATCTGAAACGTTTTACACATATAGATTTTCATGGTTTTCATACACATATTGGTTCACAGGTTACCGATCCGGATGCCTATCTTGAAGCCCTGGGCATACTGATCGAATTAAGTCTAAAGGTAATGCCCCTGTCAGTAAAATTAATCAATATAGGAGGTGGATTTCCAGTCGATTATGTAACCCAAAAAGAATGGGTATATTTAGAAGAGCGCGTACGATCGGGATCTCTTAACAGTAAAAACGGAGATCAGTCAAAAACATTTGTCTGGAACAACGAATCAGGGGGGCTGGGTCTTGATAAAAACGGGCAGGTTAGCCCCGGCGTATGGAGCGGAGAAAAAATGTATTCAGATTTTCCAAAGCACAAAATGCTCGAAAAGATATTAAAGGGAAATATAATCGTACAAGGCAAAACCATGAGCGTAAAAAAGGGTCTTGCGCTGCTTAATAACCCGGAATTGGTGATTGAGCCGGGAAGAAGTATTGCTGAAGATTCGGGCATTACACTGGCAAAAGTAAGTCATGTAAGAAATGTTGCCGGCCCCCACCATCTAACAACTTTAGAGGCCTCAGTAACCAGTTTTGCTACAGCCATGCTGTTGCCTCCGGTGAATCCCTGGACAATTATCAACGAACCTTTCCGAAAAGACAAAGAACCTTTTGAAACATTTATAGCCGGAAACCTCTGTTATTCAGGCGATATTATCTCAAAATACAAAGTGTTTTTCCAAAGAAAACCCTGCAGGGGGGATGTGGTTTGCTGTTATAAAACTGGAGCCTATGACCCAAGTTTCTTTGCCGCCAACACCAATTCGTTTCCAAGGCCAACACGGATTTTAGTCAACGAACAAGGCCTGGTCTCTATCTTGAAGAAAAAAGATACATTTGAAGAAATTTTTTCTATAGAATCTGATTAACTCTACTCTGGCTCATGTGGACGCTGGACAGATTGGATTTCTATTTCTCTAATTCTTCTCAGCGTTTTGCTGCAAAGACTCCAGTCCAAGTTCCTTAATGCTGATCTGGCGCATCTCCACTTTCCTAATTTTCCCGGTAACGGTTTTCGGACACTCATCCACAAATTTGAAATATTTAGGAACCTTGTAGTGAGCAATGGTTCCTTTACAAAAATCATGGAGTTCCTGTTCGGTAATTTCTATACCATCATTTACAATGATCCAGGCCATCACGGCTTCGCCATACTTTTCATCAGGAATACCGATCACCTGGGCATCATTTACCTTGGGATGTGTACGAAGGAAAGCTTCAATTTCTTTGGGATAAACATTTTCGCCTCCGCGAATGATCATATCTTTGATCCGGCCAACGATATTGAGATAACCTTCTTCATCCATGGTGGCTAAATCGCCGGTGTGCATCCAACGAGCACTGTCAATAGCCTGTTTCGTTTTCCCTTCGTCGTTCCAGTAGCCCAGCATTACGCTGTAACCACGCGTACAAAGCTCACCTTTTTCACATCTCTGTACCACCAGTCCGGTAACAGGATCAACAATTTTCACCTCCAGATGCGGATGAACTTTTCCCACCGTACTAACTCGTTTATCAAAAGGGGTGTCCGATTTGGTTTGTGTACTCACCGGGCTTGTTTCAGTCATCCCGTAAGCAATTTGCATGTCATCCATTTTCATTACTTCCTGTACCTTTTTCATTAAGTCCACCGGGCAAATTGAGCCGGCCATGATGCCAGCCCGCAAGCTTGTTACATCATATTTTTTAATATCGGGATGGTTCAACTCTGCATGAAACATAGTGGGAACTCCGTATAAAACCGTAGCTTTTTCCTGATCCGTAGCTTTAATAACCGCTTCGGGATCAAAAGAACGGCTGGCATAAATGACAGTTGATGCGTGGGATAGACAACCCAGATTTCCCATAACCATTCCAAAACAATGATAAAGAGGAACAGGAATGATCATTTTGTCATCGTGGGTCAGGTGAATGGATTCTGTTACAAAAAATCCATTATTCAGAATATTATGATGACTCAAGGTAGCCCCTTTCGGGAAACCTGTAGTTCCGCTGGTATACTGAATATTGATCGGTTCATCAAAACTCAGGTTGGAAGCCAGTTTTTCCAGAACGCTATTGTCGGCTTTTTTTCCGATGTTCATTACATCCTGCCAATTGAACATACCTTTTCTCTTTTCCGTTTCCAGAGTAATCACAGTTGTAAGATTCGGTGCTTTTACCGAACTAAGCTGCCCTGGTTCACTGTATTGTACGTGTGGTAACAATTCGTAGATCATTCCGGAATAATCCGAATATTGTGATTTTTCGTCGGAAACCAGAAATTTGCATCCTGACTGTTTCAGGACATATTCCAGTTCGTTTACACGATAACTTGGATTGATATTTACCAGGATTGCTCCCAGTTTGGCGGTGGCATATTGCAGCACCATCCACTCGGCACGATTCAAGGCCCAAATGCCAATACGATCGTCCTTTTCCAGTCCCATCGTGTGAAGGCCCATGGCACATTGATCTACTTGTTCTTTAAGTTGAGCATAGGTCCATTTAATGTTTTGATGAATTACTCTCAGCGCAACAACTTCAGGATAACTTGCGGCTGTTTGATCAAACATCTCACCAATGGTCATCCCCAGCAAAGGAATCTGGCTGGTTCCACTTACATAACTTAATGAATCGGTCATAGATTTTAATTTAATGAATAAAATGATGATTTATAACTTGTTTTCAGTATGTTAACGCTATTAATGGCTTAAGTAACAAGAGATGTCGTTTAATTTTTTGTTTCAAGCATGGGTGTGAAAATATAAAAAGATTGAAAACACTTGTACTTTTTTCACAAACTTTTTAATTTTTATGGGTATAAAGAGGGCTAATGAAACGTAATTTGGCAATGCTCCATGGCCTAATTTTATAAAATTTCCATTGTGATGTCAAAAAGGGAAAGAAAAAAAAGACATGATTATCTACGAGTGGCTCGCTTTTTTCTTTTTACAAACAGCAGTTCAATAACCATAATTGCCATGGTAGTCACCAAAGCATTCAATCCAACTTCATATAAGGCGTTAAAGAAGTGGTGGAAACTGAAAAGCTCGAGAAAGGTAAGAGCGAGCTGGTGAAGCAGAATCAGCGTGAAAGAATACCTCAAAAAACCATAGAAACCGAGCTTTGCAATGCTTGGTTCTTCACTTGGATCAGCTTCCAAATGTGGAAAATAGAAATGTAATATTCCCGGCCGGGCAAAAGCTATGAATACCAGAGCAGCCGTGTGCAACCCCAGTGTATTACCAAAAATGTCAATAGTAATTCCAGTTAGAAAAGCCAGCAACAGCAATAGGCTTTTGTTGATTTGGAAAGGCAGCAACAGGATAAACATGACATAAACATAAGGCACAATATACCCGTGAAACGGCACATTGTCGAGCACCAAAACCTGCAGGAGAATGAGCAGAAAAAACCTCAAAATATATTTTACGACGGGTTGATTCATTGTGCGGCCTCCCTAATTAACTGTAGCTGCTCTTTTTTCTTCAGGTTTTTAATAACATAAACGTAGTGTAATTGCCCAAAGTGCGTACTGTATTTAAAGCTGGCCGTGCTCAGCCCTTCATTTTCGCTTCTTTGATAAGAAATAATGGTTCCTATAACCATTCCTGCCGGAAAAATAAAGGAGTTCCCGCTGGTTACAATCGTATCGCCTTCCTTTAAATTAAAATGCGCCGGGATGTCAATAACTTCTCCGAGGCCCCGGTTATACGGATCCCAGACCACGTTCACCAACTGGTTGTTTTTCTTGACACGGCCACTGATCTTTGCATTTTCGTTTAACAGCGACAATGCAATGGAGTAATTATTTGAAACGCCTATGACAATTCCTGCCACTCCCTGATCGGAAATGACCCCCATCTCCTTTTTAATTCCCTGTTTCCTGCCCATGTTCAAAACCATGAAATTGTCATACCGGTTCACAGTGTTGCGGACCACCGTTGCCGGGATATAGACAAACATGCTGTCTTGCCTGATTTTTGATGTATCGGAGGGACTTAAAAAAGAAGAATTCAGCTTGTCTCTGAGTATGGCGTTTTCATCAAGCAGCTTATTATTTTCTGCTTTCAGAAAGAAGTAGCTGGAAACGTTATTGCTGGTATTCAAAATATCGCTGGTTACATCATTGGCAGCATTAAAATAAAGTGTTCGCTGATAAGAATACGAATTGACCAACATACTGAAAGCAATTACTTCCAGAATTACGAAAAGTACAAAAAACTGATGTTTCCATAAGAAAATAATCAAATTCCGCATGAAGCCTATTCATTTGTTTCTTACTTGATCAGGAAGGTAAACTCTTCAAAGTTTTTCAAAGCAATCCCCGTTCCACGGGCAACTGCACGCAAGGGATCTTCTGCTACATGAACCGGAAGTTTTGTCTTTTGATGGATTCGTTTGTCCAGGCCACGCAGTAGTGAACCACCACCTGCGAGATAAATACCAGTCCTGTAAATATCGGCCGATAATTCGGGAGGTGTTTTCTCCAGTGCGTTCAGAACTGCAGCTTCTACTTTGGAAATTGATTTATCAAGACAAGCAGCTATCTCTTTGTAGTTTACCATTATTTCTTTGGGAATCCCCGTAAGCAGGTCACGTCCATGGACGGCATAATCATCCGGTGGATTTTCCAGTTCTGTCAGAGCCGATCCCACTTCAATTTTAATGCGTTCTGCTGTACGTTCACCAATGGTAATGTTGTGCTGTTTACGCATGTATTCTTCAATATCGTAAGTGAAATCATCACCGGCAATTCGAATGGATGTATTGTTCACAATTCCACCCAAAGCGATGACGGCAATTTCACTGGTGCCGCCACCGATATCAATAATCATATTTCCAGTCGGCTCAAGAACGTCTATTCCAATTCCGATGGCTGCCGCCATCGGTTCATGGATCAAACGGATCTCTTTGGCTCCTGCCTGTTCTGCAGAATCTTTTACGGCGCGCTGCTCCACCTCCGTGATACCTGAAGGAATACAGATTACCATTTTCAGGGCAAGGGGAAACCAGGCGTTTTTTATACCGACCATTCTGATCATTTCCCTGATCATTACTTCAGCAGCCTGAAAATCGGCAATAACACCATCCCGCAAGGGCCTGATAGTTTTAATATTGTCGTGGGTTTTTCCATGCATCATCATGGCTTTTTTACCTATCGCAATGATCTTGCCGGTATTTCTCTCGATAGCGACAATGGAGGGTTCATCAACCACAACCTTATCATCATAAATAATGATGGTATTAGCAGTTCCCAGGTCGATTGCGATCTCTTTGGTAAGAAATGAAAATAAGCCCATTGTTTATTTTATTTGTCTGTTTTTAATAATTTTTAGATGCAAAGGTAGTTAATGTTTGAAATGTCGGATACCTGTAAATACCATAGTCACATCATGTTCGTTGCAATATTTGATGGAATCTTTATCCCTGATCGATCCACCAGGCTCAATCACCGCCTTAATTCCGGCATTGGCAGCAATTTCAACCGAGTCGGCAAAAGGGAAAAAAGCATCAGATGCCATAACGGCTCCTTCCAATGGCAATTCAAAACCGTTTGCTTTTGCAATGGCCTGTTTCAAGGCATCCACCCTGGAAGTTTGTCCGGTTCCGGATCCTACCAGTTGCTTGTTATTTGTCAGGACAATGGCGTTCGATTTGGTATGTTTTACAATCTTATTGGCAAATAATAATTCATCAATCTGTTCTTTAGTGGGCTGCACATTGGTTTTTGTTTCCAGTTGTTCCGCAGTTTCAGTTACCGTATCGGCTTCCTGCCAAAGCACTCCATTAAGCAACGAACGATACAACTGTTTTGGGAAACTGCTGGACTTTCTTTTCAGGATAATACGGTTTTTCTTTAATTTAAGAATTTCAAGCGCATCATCATCATAACCAGGAGTCAGGATAATTTCAAAAAACAGTTTATTGATTTCTTCGGCAACATCTTTTGTGATTTCGCGGTTTGTGATCAAAACGCCGCCAAATGCTGAAACGGGGTCCCCGGCAAGGGCATCTTTCCATGCATCCAGTAAATTGTCGCGGGTAGCCACGCCACAAGCATTGTTGTGTTTTAAAACAGCAAATGTCGTTTCTTCAAATTCATCAATCAGATGGATGGCTGCATCCAGGTCCTGAAGGTTATTGTACGAAATCTCCTTGCCGTGCAGCTGTTCAAATACCTGATCCATATCACCATAAAAAACACCTTTCTGATGGGGATTTTCCCCGTAACGCAATGTTTTAGCATTTTGAATGCTTTCTTTAAAAGCAGGAATTCTTCCACTACTCAGCCATTGAAAAATAGCGGTATCGTAATGTGAACTAACGTCGAAAGCATGTGCAGCGAAATATCTGCGATCTTCTATATCTGTGCTTCCCGATTTTTCATCAAGCAGGGAAAGCAATTCATCATATTTATTGGATGCGGCAACAACTAAAACGTCTTCAAAATTCTTTGCGGCAGCACGGATCAGTGAAATCCCCCCGATATCAATTTTTTCAATAATCTCATCTGCATTGTCCGTATTAGCCAGGGTTTTTTCAAAAGGATAAAGATCCACGATCACCAAATCAATTTCCGGAATCTGATATTCCGAAAGTTGTTGCAGATCTGAAGCGTTGCTACGCCTGGCCAAAATGCCACCAAAAACTTTAGGATGTAAGGTCTTAACACGGCCACCGAGAATAGAGGGATAAGATGTCAACGATTCAACGGTTTTTGCTTCGAAACCTTTTTCCTGAATAAACTTGTAGGTTCCGCCTGTTGAGTAAACTTCAACGCCGAGTTCTTTCAGCCTTATCAAAACATTTTCCAATCCTTCCTTGTGGTAAACCGAAATTAATGCCGTTTTTAATTTTTTCACAACACAATGATTTTAAATAGTTTATATTAATAATTACGTGGTAATTTTTCTTTTTGCAAAATACAAGATATTGATGGAATTTTGGCTTAACTTTGAAAATATATTTTAATACCGGTTTTTAGCCCGGAAACCGGGTCAAAAATATTAAATATGATCATTTTAAAGCTTCTATACGAAAGTGTGGTGATGGCTTACAACTCGTTGGTAACGAATAAAGTAAGAACCATGCTTTCTCTTTTGGGAATTACAATAGGTATTTTCTCCATTATTTCTGTTTTTACAGTATTCGACAGCCTTCAGAACAACATAAAAAGTGATATTAACTCGCTGGGGAATAACGTGTTATTTATTCAAAAATTGCCTTGGATTATGGGTGGTGATTATCCCTTGTGGAAATATTATCAGCGCCCCCAGCCCAAACCTCAGGAAGTAAAAGAGCTTTTAAGAAGAAGTTATGCCGCCGAGGATGCCGCTTACATGTTCAGTGTCTTGAGAAATGTATATTTCCGGGACAATTCAGTAGAAGACGCTCCCATTGTGGCCGTTTCATACGAATACAATCATGTAATGCCTTTTGATTTGCAGGAAGGCCGCTATTTCACCCAAATAGAAAGCCAGGGCGGTAGAAATATGGCGATTATTGGAGCCACCATTGCTAAGGATCTGTTTCCCAATCAGAATCCGCTGGGAAAAGAAATTAAGGTTTTTGGAAGAAAACTAAATGTGATAGGTGTTATCAAAAAAAAGGGAAATGATGTTTTCGGGAACTCTTCCGACAACTGGGTCATTGTTCCGGTAAACTTTGCCCGGGGTGTAGTGGACTCAAAACAGATCAATTCTACAATTGTGGTGATGGCCAAGCCCAATGTTTCAAATACGGAGCTAAAGAGCGAGCTTACTGGTATCATGCGCTCAATCAGAAGATTAAGACCGAATTCCGACGACAACTTTGCCATTAATGAAACAGATATTATCTCCAAAGGATTTGATTCATTGTTCCGGGTAATTTCTATTGTTGGATGGATTATCGGAGGTTTTTCATTATTGGTGGGTGGCTTTGGTATTGCAAACATTATGTTTGTGACGGTGAAAGAACGCACCAGCCAAATTGGTATTCAAAAATCTCTGGGTGCAAAAAACTATTTTATTTTACTTCAATTCCTGTTTGAAGCTATCTTTCTGGCAATTTTAGGTGGAATTGTAGGGCTACTTATCGTCTTCATTCTCGCCTTTGCTGCATCGCATCTGATCGGCTTTGCGCTAACATTGTCCCTAAAAAATATTATGTTGGGTTTAACAGTTTCTATGTTCATTGGACTGGTTTCGGGATATGTTCCTGCATGGACAGCTTCCCGCCTTCAACCTGTAGAAGCCATGCGATCTACTTTTTAGAAAGATCTGGAAAATACGCTGATTTATCTGTACAATAACATTTTTTAACAAAAAATAATATCCCTTTTCTTTCCTGAGTCAACTGTAAATAATTGTAAAACCGTGTTTTTAAGGTTTGGATTAGGAAGGTTCAAACCTGATTAGGAAAAATTACCTTCCCTATTCTTTCGCAGAATATTATCCCGACAGTTCTTTTTAGACGATAAAGATTTACATCTCTCGTTTTTACCACAACATCGTTATCACAGAAATCAAATTTACGCTATAAGGTACTTTTTTATCTAAATATATTTTCCAATTTATTAAACTTTTTTGCGATGAAACTTCTTAATGGTAAAGGAATATCTGGTATCATAGCATTTTTTTCAGGGCTCATTTGGTGTATGAGTGGCTGTACACACGCTCCGGGAATTTACTACAACGATACTGCTGTAAACAGTGACGCATGCAGTGCTGATACTGTTTATTTTCAAAACGACGTACTGCCACTACTGAATTCTACCTGTGCCGTAAGTGGTTGTCATGATGCAACAACAGGAAGGGAAGGTATCGTATTGACCGATTATGGTGCTGTGATGCGAACCGGAGGAATTGACCTTCAAAATCCTTCATCCAGCAGAATTTACCGTGCAATAACCAGTACGGGGGAAGGTCATATGCCCCCAAAAACTATCCTGCATGGACGTCGGCCCAGGCAACAGGTATGCTTACCTGGTCAGGGGGCGAAAAACAACGCCTGTACGCAATTGAATTGCGACACAACTACCGTGACCTTTACGGGAAGTGTGAAACCCATTCTTCAAAAGTATTGCATCGGCTGCCACAGCGGCACCAATCCTTCAGGAGGAATCGACCTGAGTAATCTTACATCACTTATGGTTCAAGTGAACAATGGGTTCCTTATGGCATCCATTCGTCAGGATCCGGGGTACAGTCCCATGCCGAAAGGTGGGGCAAAACTGTCCAGTTGTGAAATCGCTACAATTAGTATCTGGGTAAGAGATTCGACACTGACAAACCCCGGTGGCGGTGGCAGCAGTGGATCCGGTAGTACCTGCAACCCCGATACAGTCTATTTTCAAAATACTATTCTTCCCATAATTGTTAGCAATTGCGCCACGTCGGGATGTCATGATGCTACGACGCACAGAGAAGGAGTCCGGCTTACCGATTATGCATCAATCATAAACACCGGGCACATTGTAGCAGGAAATCTAAGTTCCAGTAAATTGTACGGTGCTATAACTTCTTCAGAAGACGAAAAAATGCCTCCGACGACTCGTACTCCATTGACTTCTTCTCAAATTAACTCTGTTAAAACCTGGATCCTTCAGGGGGCTTTAAACAACAGTTGCAACGCTGCTTGCGACACAACAAATGTTACTTTTTCGCAAAGTGTTTTCCCGATCATTCAAAACTTTTGTTTGGGATGCCACAATGTTCCCAATCCGGGTGGTGGAATTTATCTGCGTAATTATGTCGACATAATTACTGTTGTAAACAACGGAAAACTTTTGGGCAGCATAAACCATGATCCCGGCTTCTTCGCCATGCCGCTGGGTGGCAACAAACTATCGAATTGTGATTTATCAACTTTTAAAATCTGGATAAACAATGGAGCACCGAACAATTAAAAATATTATCCTGGCATCAGGAATATTTATCATTTGTGTATTTTCTTCCTGTTACAATGACAATTATCAAACGTTGTACCCTTCAGGGTCATGCGATACGACAGGGGTAACGTTTACCAACAGAGTAATGCCGGTCATCAGTGCAAACTGTACCGGGTGCCACAACAGCACTTATCCATCAGGAAATATTTCTCTGGATAGCTACAGTAATCTTATTTCTGTCATTAAGGGTGGCCGGTTCCTGGGGAGTATCCAGCAAGCTCCGGGCTATTCGGCCATGCCAAAAGGAGGCGGAAAACTGAGCAATTGTAATATTTCGAAAATCGAAGCCTGGATAAATCAGGGAATGCCTGACAATTAATTTATCAATCATTAAAATCATTAAGAATGAAAAATTTCAAACGTGTTTTAGGGATTCTGTTTGTCGCAGGAATTCTTTTGGCCGCATATACCTGGTTTTTTGTTTACAACAAACCACACCGGAATTTTGAAAAAGCAAAACCTGACATTACCATGAGTGCCCGTGATTGCTATAACGGCTTTTCGCAAAACAAACTTCACGCTGGAGGAAAAGTGCTTGAAATTTATGGCATTCCTTCGTCGATAGAAAGCTCCGATACCATGGTGGTAGTAGTTTTTGCTTTTCCAACAAGGTATGTTTGGCGAAAACGGTATTCGTTGTACCATGCTCGCCGACAATCAACAAAAAGCACGGACATTGGTCATCAGTGATACTGCCTACATCAAAGGATTTTGTGCCGGATATAACGGCTCAGATGTTATACTGGATAATTGTTCAATCATTAATAAATCAGAAATTAAATAGACATGAAACGGTTACTTATTCCCGCTTTTGTCCTTCTTTTTGCTTTGCCAACCTATGCACAGCGTTATATTACAAAGAATGGATTCATTAGTTTTTACTCCACAGCGCCGCTTGAAACCATTGAGGCCAAAAACGACCAGGTCAACTGCGCCCTGGATTCCCAGTCAGGTTTTTTTGTTGTGAAAGCGCTGATGCGTGCTTTTGTCTTTGAAAAAGCGCTGATGCAGGAACATTTTAATGAAGAATATGTAGAAAGTGCCAAATTTCCCAATACTTTTTTTAGTGGAAAGGTTCAAAAGATCAAGGATATTAACTTTTCTAAACCGGGCACTTATCCAGCGGTCATCGAAGGGAAATTGACCATTCATGGGATTACAAATCCCGTAACGGCAAAAGGAACCTTTACAGTGGCAAATGGAAGCATTACCGGAACAGCAAAATTTCCCATAAAAATCGGAGATTACGGAATTTCCATTCCTGCACCCGTGGTAGGTAAGATTGCAAAAATGGTCACCATCACCGTCAATGTTCACCTGAATCCAATGAAATAAACTACCCCGAGGCAGAGCCATCGAGGTATTAAAAGGAGTTTGCTTTG